>JBFGZM010000139.1:0-8779 GCA_041586815.1 Marinobacterium sp.
AAACGGACCAGGCCGAATTCACTGAAGATGGCGCGCAGGTCAGCAGTTTTGCTGCCGTAGCGTCCGTCGATGGGGGAAATGGCCGTAAGGGCAGAGAGCTCCATGAAACGTCTCGCTGTGACTGTAGGGTTAAAAAAGTGGCGGCATTATAACGGAAATGCGGCGCCGGCGTATGAATTATGCGCAGAGCTCCTGGGCAAGCCGCCAAAGGCCTGCCCACGATCCTACTGTGGGGTTTGCAGGCGCTGCAGCGAGGGGCGCACCCGGTGCTTGAAAAACAGCAGCTGCCAGCGTCGACCGCCAACCTGCTGCCATAGCATGGCGGCCCGGATGCCGGCCAGCAGCAGCGCACGTATCTTGGCGGCATTGTCGGCATTCTGCAGGTGTCGCGGGTCGCCTCCCACATTAATTCGAAAGCTGAAGGTGCTGATGGTTTCCTGGTACAGGCTGGCGATATTGGCCACCACATTAGTGTGGGTGAAAACTGAAGGGTTCTCCAGCAGGTCGCCGTCCTGGTCGCTGAAGTACTGCGCCTGCTGTCGAATCTGATCGATACGTTTGCCCAGCGTCGCGAGCATTTCCTTGTTGGATGCAAGTTTCCCCTGCAGCGTGATCATGCTGAGGACATAGTTGATCAGGTTACGGTTCTGATCACCCCGGCGCTTCTCGATGAGATCGCTGAGGGTTTTCAGGCCCAGGTGCAGGTTGTGGGGCAGATCCCTGGCGCCGCCGTAAATGTCTTCGGTACAGCCAGGGTCGGTGACAAAAATACTGTAGAGGCAGGCCTCAAAGCTGTTCTGCGGGATCATGCCGCGGGTTGCGATCTGATCCACAAGGGTTGCGGCCTGGCACATGGCGGCCAGGGCAATGGCCTGTTGATCCTGTTGGCGTGACATCTTAAGCGCTTACTCCGAGCCGGTTTTACCCGTGGTTTCAATTACCCCGCCACCCAGGCAGGTCTCTGCATCGTAGAACACCACGGACTGGCCGGGTGTCACGGCGCGCTGTGGCTGAGCAAATCGCACGATGTAACCATCCTCGCCGCGGGACTCGATAACGCAGTCCTGATCGGCCTGGCGATAGCGCACCTTGGCCCTGCAATGGTGGGGCAGGGCGGGAGGCTGACCATTGATCCAGAATATATCGCTGGCGGTTAGCCAGTCGGTAAACAAAAGGTCGTTCTGCTTGCCCTGCACCGCGATCAGCACGTTGCGTTCCAGATCCTTGAAGGCGGCAAACCAGGGCTCTTCGGGGTGGTTTTTCAAACCGCCAATACGCAGCCCCTGGCGCTGGCCGACGGTGTAGTACATCAGGCCGCTATGCTGACCGATGACTTCTCCATCCGGGGTTTCGATGTTTCCTGGCTGGGCTGGCAGGTACTGTTTTAGAAAATCCGCGAAGCGCCGCTCGCCGATGAAGCAGATACCTGTGCTGTCCTTCTTGGCGTGGGTGGCCAGGCCGTGTTCTTCTGCGATGCGGCGCACTTCGGGTTTTTCCAGCTCACCCACCGGAAACAGGGTTTTGGCGAGCTCCGCTTCGCCCACCTGGTGCAGGAAGTAACTCTGATCCTTGTTGTTGTCCAGCCCCTTCAGCAGGCGGGTCTGGCCGTCTTGGTCAGAGCGGCGGACATAGTGTCCGGTGGCGATCAGGTCGGCCCCCAGCTCGCAGGCGTAGTCCAGAAAAGCGCGGAACTTGATTTCCCGGTTGCACAGGATATCGGGGTTTGGCGTACGGCCGGCGCGGTACTCCTCCAGGAAGTGTTCGAAAACGTTGTCCCAGTATTCGGCGGCAAAATTGGCCTGGTGCAGCTTGATGCCCAACCGATCGCACACGGCCTGGGCATCGGAGAGGTCGGCCAGGGCAGTACAGTATTCGGTACCGTCGTCTTCGTCCCAGTTTTTCATGAACAGGCCTTCGACCTGGTAGCCCTGTTGCATGAGCAGCAGGGCTGAAACGGATGAGTCGACGCCGCCGGACATGCCGACGATTACTTTGGTATTGGTGTATTCGCTCATGGTGTCGTCGGATCGGACCTCTGGGCAGCATGTTCTGTTACAAATTCAAGCGGGTAACGCCGGCCCGCCAGGTAGTCGTCGATACACTGCAGCACCAGTGGGCTGCGCAGCTGCTCGTGGCGGTGCTGCAATTCATCGCGACTGAGCCAGTGGGTGGCAATGATATCTTCATCCAGCTGGTAATTCTGTGCGTATTCAAGCGTTGTGGCGGCGTAACAGAAGCGGTAATAGGTGACCCCATTGGAGGGTGCCTTGTACGTATACAGGCCCACCAAATACTCCGGGCGCACATGCCAGCCGGTTTCTTCGAGCGTTTCGCGCACTGCTGCAGCCACCAGGGTTTCGTTGTCTTCGACATGGCCTGCCGGCTGATTAAAGACCCTCTGACTGCCGGCATCTTCCTCTACCATCAGGAAGCGGCCGTCCCGTTCAATGATGGTGGCGACGGTTGCGTGGGGCGTCCAGCACATCGGTTTTATATCCGCCAATTCATGGGGTGCACACCATAGCATTAATGCTATGATTTTTCCCGCCCCAACAGGAGTCATGAATGAGCGATTTTATCAGTATTCAAACCGAGGATTTTGACATTGCCGGCCTGCATGCGCAGTTGCGTGCCGAGGACGCCAGTTGTGGTGCCATTGTCACCTTTACCGGCATCGTGCGTGAGCTTGAAGGCGCCGAACGCCTGAAAGGGATTTTCCTTGAACACTATCCCGGCATGACGCAAAAGGCACTGGCCAAAATTGTCGCCCAGGCGCGGGAACGCTGGCCGCTGGGGCAGGTCTGCGTGATTCATCGTGTGGGCGAGCTGCTGGGCAACGATAACATCGTCTATGTCGGCGTTGCGTCCCGCCACCGGGTGGCAGCCTTTGAAGCGGCACAGTTCATCATGGATTATCTCAAGCGCGATGCCCCCTTCTGGAAAAAGGAACTGCTGGGCGATGATGCGCGCTGGGTCGAACAGAAGGACAGTGACCTGGACGCCGCCGAAAAATGGTAGCGGGTCGCGATCCAGGTTTGTAGTGTCTGTTTTATGTGGGCTGTGGGGTGTGCTCGCGCATGTCTAGCGCGAGCGTCTGCCCTGTGACTTTCTGGCTGTCGGCCCTTTGCTTTTTCCCCTTGGATTTTCCGTTCGCGACCCCGGCTGTCGCCTTGCGCCGCCAGGCGTGTGCGTTGATGAACTGCGGGCGTGTGCCGCCGGCGCGGGTTTGGGTGCTGCAACGCTGCGGCACTGCCCTGGGGCGAGGTCGCCGAGCGCCCAGGCGCCGATGGCGGTACGTATCAGTCGCAGGGTGGGGAAGCCAACCGCGGCCGTCATGCGCCGTACCTGGCGGTTCTTGCCTTCAGTAATACGCAGCTCGATCCAGCTGGTAGGGATCTGCGCCCGCTCTCGGATGGGCGGATTGCGCGGCCACAGTTCTGGATCTTCAACGCGCACGGCTTTGGCCGGTGCCGTCATGCCATCCTTGAGTTTCACGCCCTTGCGCAGCGCGGCCAGCGCCGTCTCGCTGATATCGCCTTCCACCTGGGCCAGGTAGGTTTTCTCCATCTTGTGGCGCGGGTGGCTCAGCTGATGCTGCAGCGCGCCATCGTCGGTCAGCAGCAGCAGACCTTCGGAGTCATAGTCCAGCCGGCCGGCGGCATAGACGCCTTTCTGGGGAATAAAGTCAGCCAGGGTTTTGCGCCCCTGATCATCGGTGAACTGGGTCAGTACCTGGAAGGGCTTGTTAAACAGGATCAGCTGGGACATTGGACCTGATGGGCTATAGTGCGATAGCGGCAATAGTGGCTGTGTGTATACTCAGTCGGGCGATACTACTACGAATGTATTCAGTGGAGTAGAGAATGGGATATCAGAAGATTCAGGTGCCAACCGAAGGCGAAAAGATCACGCTCAACAGCGACTTTTCCCTGAATGTCCCCAATAACCCCATCATTCCCTACATCGAGGGCGACGGCATTGGCATCGATGTGACGCCGCCGATGCTCAAGGTGGTCAATGCTGCCGTCGACAAGGCATACAAAGGTCAGCGCAAAATTTCGTGGATGGAAGTTTACGCGGGCGAGAAAGCGACCCAGGTGTATGACCAGGATACCTGGCTGCCGGAGGAAACCCTGGCGGCGTTCAAGGAGTTTGTGGTCGGAATCAAGGGGCCGCTGACAACGCCGGTCGGCGGCGGTATCCGGTCCCTCAATGTCGCGCTCCGTCAGGAACTGGACCTGTATGTCTGTCAGCGCCCGGTGCGCTGGTTCAAGGGTGTGCCGAGCCCGGTGACCAATCCGCAGGATGTCGACATGGTGATCTACCGTGAAAACTCCGAAGACATCTATGCCGGTGTGGAGTGGAAGGCCGGCTCGCCGGAGGCGGACAAGGTCATCAGGTTCCTCAAGGAAGAGATGGGCGTCAGCAAGATTCGTTTCGACGAGAATTGCGGCATCGGTATCAAGCCTGTGTCCCGTCAGGGCTCCCGTCGTCTGGTGCGCCGGGCACTGCAATACGCGGTGGACAACGATCGCGCCTCTGTGACCCTGGTACACAAGGGCAATATCATGAAATTCACCGAAGGCGCCTTCAAGGACTGGGGCTATGAGCTGGCCCAGGAGGAATTTGGAGCCACCTTGCTGGACGGCGGGCCCTGGATGAGCTTCAAGAGTCCCAAATCCGGCAAGCAGATTGTGGTCAAGGACGTGATTGCCGATGCCATGCTGCAACAGATTCTGTTGCGCCCGGCCGAGTACGATGTGGTAGCGACCCTGAATCTGAACGGAGATTACCTTTCCGACGCGCTTGCGGCGGAGGTTGGGGGGATCGGTATCGCACCGGGTGCCAACCTGTCCGATGAGGTGGCGATATTCGAGGCAACACATGGTACGGCGCCCAAGTATGCGGGGCAGGACAAGGTCAATCCGGGGTCGGTGATACTGTCGGCGGAAATGATGCTGAGGCACATGGGCTGGCTGGAAGCCGCGGATCTGATCATCAAGGGCGTTGACGGTGCCATCGCTGCCAAGACGGTGACCTATGACTTTGAACGCCTGATGGAGGGTGCGACCCTGTTGAAAAGCTCGGAGTTTGGCGATGCCATCATTGCCAGGATGTAGTGCCGGGTGCTGAACGGAAACGCAATGCAGGAGCCCGCCAAACGGCGGGTTTGTATTCGCAGCGGGCTGTAACGAAAGAACCCGCGGGCAGTCAGGGCTGTCTCGCGGGTTCTGTTGGCGTATTGCAAGGTTGCTGCAGCCTTGCTGCTACGCGTGTATCCGGGCGGGGGGTTAGTTCGTACCAATGGGCTTGATGTTGACGGCATGGGTCCCTTTGGGGCCTGGCTGGGTTTCGAACTCAACCAGTTGCCCTGCCTTGAGACTGCGGTAGCCGTCGGACTGGATCGCCGAGTAGTGGGCGAACAAGTCCTCGTTGTGGCTATCTGAGAGAATAAATCCATATCCTTTTGCGTTGTTAAACCACTTTACTTTCCCTGTCTGCATGCGCGAATTCCCCTCGTTAACTGCTCTGAGTGCCTGTCTGCAGGAAACAAGCCTCAACTCCCAGACGCGGACTTGCTACAATGGAGAAGCGGACCCGGGGGCGACTTCTTTACATTGAGGCAGGTACTGCTGATACTGGATCCCTCCTGCGTCACGGCAGTATAGCACCGGCTATCCGGGACGCTAATTGCCGGCCCCTATTTTCACCTACTGACCAACCTAAAGGCTAAATTTCAGGCATGAGCAGTTCCGTATCAGTCAGGCTATCGTCTGATAATGACAACGATGGGCATGATGAGCAGCATGGCGATCACAATTCAGGGCTGGCCACCGAAGAGGCAAAGCCAAAGCTGAAACGCCCGCCCATGTATCGGGTGGTGCTGATGAATGATGATTACACGCCCATGGATTTTGTAACCGAGGTGCTGATGATTTTTTTCGCACTGGACCAGGAAAAGGCGACACAGATCATGTTGGCCGTCCATACTCAGGGTAAGGGCGTTTGTGGTATCTACACACGTGATGTGGCTGAAACTAAAGCTGCACAAGTGAATCAATACTCAAGGGAAAACAAACATCCCTTGCTGTGTGAAGTCGAGAGCGTCTGATCAGGAGTCCGCCATGCTTAACAGAGAGTTGGAAGAGACCCTCAGCGCAGCCTTCCGGGTCGCCCGGGACAAGCGGCATGAGTTCATGACGGTCGAGCACTTGTTGCTCGCGTTGTTAGATAATCGCGAAGCTCAGGGGGTGTTGAACGCCTGTGGGGCGGATATTGCCAAGTTGCGTCAGTCGCTGACCAGCTTCATCGATGAGACCACGCCACTGCTACCGGAAAATATTCCCAACATGGAAACCCAGCCAACACTTGGTTTTCAGCGTGTATTGCAGCGGGCGGTTTTTCACGTGCAGTCTTCAGGGCGGCACGAAGTCACTGGCGCCAATGTACTGGTGGCGATTTTCAGTGAGCAGGAAAGCCAGGCTGTCTTCGTATTGCAGCAGCAGGGTGTGGAGCGCATTGATGCTGTAAATTACATCTCCCACGGGATTTCCCGCGTGTCGGATCACGAAGCCCAGGACCATGACGTGTCGGTCGACTCCGAAACCGGAGAAGACAAGGACAAGAGTGCGCTGTCCAAATATGCCGTCAATCTCAATATTCTGGCGCAGCAGGGGCGTATCGACCCCCTGGTGGGGCGAGATGCCGAGGTTGAACGTGTTATTCAGATTCTGTCCCGCCGGCGCAAGAACAACCCGCTGCTGGTGGGTGAGGCCGGGGTCGGCAAAACCGCTATTGCCGAGGGACTGGCCAAGCTGATTGTCGAGGGACAGGTGCCCTCTGTGATTGCTGATAGTGTGGTGTATTCGCTGGATCTGGGGGCCTTGCTCGCCGGCACCAAGTACCGGGGCGACTTTGAGAAGCGTCTCAAGGCGCTGCTGGGCGAGATCCGCAGTCAGGAGCACTCGATACTCTTTATTGATGAAATCCACACGATCATTGGTGCAGGGGCAGCTTCCGGCGGCTCCATGGATGCGTCCAACCTGCTCAAGCCCATGCTCAGCTCCGGAGAAATCCGCTGCATCGGCTCGACAACCTATCAGGAATTTCGTGGAATTTTCGAAAAAGACCGCGCCCTGGCACGTCGTTTCCAGAAAATTGACGTGCTGGAGCCCAGCGTGCTGGATACTTATCAGATTCTCAAGGGGCTGAAGAACCGGTTCGAGCAGCATCATCAGCTCAAGTACACCGATGCCGCGCTGCGGGCTGCGTCCGAGCTGGCGGATCGTTATATCAATGACAAGCACATGCCTGACAAGGCCATTGATGTCATTGATGAAGCGGGTGCCTATCAGCGCCTTGTGCCGGAAGAAAATCGCACCTTGTTGATTGATGTTCCCGAGGTCGAAATCGTGGTGGCAAAAATCGCGCGTATCCCGCCCAAGAGCGTTTCGGCTTCGGACAAGGATCTGCTCAAGAAACTCGATTCCAATCTCAAGATGGTTGTACTGGGGCAGGACCAGGCCATCGATACGCTGTCTTCGGCAATCAAACTGTCTCGCGCGGGCCTCAAAGAGGCCAACAAGCCGGTGGGTTGCTTCCTGTTTGCCGGCCCTACCGGGGTGGGCAAGACCGAGGTCACATCGCAGTTGGCACGGATTCTAGGTATCGAGCTGGTGCGCTTTGACATGTCGGAATACATGGAGCGTCATACCGTCTCCCGACTGATCGGTGCGCCCCCGGGCTATGTTGGCTACGATCAGGGCGGTCTGCTGACCGAGGCTGTTACCAAGTCACCGCACTGTGTGCTGTTGCTTGACGAGATCGAGAAGGCGCATCCGGAGGTGTTCAACCTGTTGCTGCAGGTGATGGATAACGGCACCCTGACGGACAACAACGGCCGCAAGGCGGATTTCCGCAATGTGATCATGGTGATGACTACCAACGCCGGCGCCGAGGCCATGAGCCGGCCGTCCATTGGTTTTACGCATCAGAATCACGCCAGCGACGGTATGGCGGCAATCCGCCGCATGTTCACGCCGGAATTCCGCAATCGTCTGGATGGCATCATTCAGTTCAAGTCGCTGTCTCCGGAGATTATTCGCGGTGTTGTCGACAAGTTCCTCACCGAGCTGCAGGCGCAGCTGGATGAGAAAAAAGTTGTACTGCATGTGGATGATTCGGCCTGCACCTGGCTGGCGGAAAAGGGCTACGATGACACCATGGGCGCTCGCCCCATGAAGCGCCTGATTCAGGAGCAGCTCAAGAAGCCGCTGGCCGAGATGATCTTGTTTGGTGAGCTGGCCGAGGAGGGGGGAACCGTCGAAATCAGTGTTGGTGACGGCGGCGAGCTGGAGTTGCATGTGGTGTCGGAACAGCCAGAGGGCTGTCACTGATACAGGCGTAGCTGGCCAGGGGTCTGTGCCCTTGGTCAGTCACGCATGATTCATCTTTGGTGCAGTCTCTTTCACCCGGTGCTTGTATGGACAGGCTGCGCTTGGCCATGTGCTCGGTTATTGGTGCTGCTTTGGGGGGGCGCTGCACTTCCGCTTTTTCTTTCAGATCTGGCCGCAAGAATTTTCATGCGAACAAAGCCAATGCCAATGATGCAGGTCGTCATGCATGTGTGCTGGTGTCTTTTTGCGATCAATCAGGGGGCGAGGTGCAGAGCGCGTTTTTAAATTGCATGCGCAGCACAGTGACAGCGAGGGTGCTGCCACTGAAGCTGATATAGCGGAAGAAAGCTGGGTGTATGGCGTGCAATCAGCGGGCGCGGTAG
>JBFGZM010000140.1:0-8771 GCA_041586815.1 Marinobacterium sp.
CGCCAACACCATCGCCCGCAAGAAGCTGTACGAGATGAACGCTACCATCTCCGATACCGCCGAATACGGTTGCTACCTGTACAACCACGCCTGCCTGCCGCTGCTGGCTGACTTCATGAAGGGCATCAAGTCCGACGTAATTGGTCGTGGCCTGGCGGTTGACGACAACGGCGTGGACAACGCCCGCCTGATCGAAGTCAACAAGGCGCTGCGCAGCCACCCGGTTGATGCCATCGGCGCTACCCTGCGTGGCCACATGGCTGACATGAAGAAAATCGTTTAAGACCACCGCAGCGATCCGCCGGGCACTGTCTGGCGGATCGTCGGTAAAAAAGGCCGGGAACTGATTCCTGGCCTTTTTTTTACGCAGAATTCACACGGGCAGGCCCATGACTATTCGTTTGGAAGATCTCACGGTTCAATTTGACGAACGCTTTGCGCTGCACAACATCGACTGGCAGATAGAAGACAACCAGCACTGGGTGATTACCGGGGCCAACGGCTCGGGTAAATCGGCTCTGGCAGCGGTACTGGCTGGCGCTGGCGATCTTGTTTCCGGCACCCTGTCCGGTGTACCTCCCAGGGTTGGGCTGGTGTCCTTTGAAGCCCAGGCCGAGCTGATCGCCGCCGAGCTGAAAAAGGATGATGCCGACATCATGGACGTTATCGCCGAAGGCACCCCGGTGCGGGAGATTCTGCTTAACGGTGAAACAGACCCCGCCCTGGTAAGCGAACTGGCCGCCATGTTCGGGATGGAACCTTTGCTGGATCAGGCGTTTCGCAAGCTCTCCACCGGCGAGTCACGCAAGATGCTGCTGGTTCGTGCCCTGGCCAGCCAGCCGGACCTGCTGGTGCTGGATGAACCCTTCGATGGCCTGGACGTACACACCCTGGCCATGCTGCAGCAGTACCTGGCCGGGCTGGTCGAAACCATTCCGATGGTGCTGGTACTGAATCGTTTCGATGAATTTCCGGACTTTATCACCGACATCGCCTACGTCGAAGATGGCCGATTGGCGCACCGGGTGCAACGCAGCGACGAGACCGCCTACGCCGAGCTGTACCAGCTGCTGCACCTGAAAACCACCGACCTGGATGTACCGGGCGCCGACCCCGACACGGCCATTGCGGCGCTGGACCCGGCGCAGCCGCTAGTGAAGCTCAACGGTGTCAGCATCAAGTACGGTGACCGGGTGCTGATCGACAGGCTGCACTGGACTATCGAGCGCAACCAGCACTGGCAGCTCAGCGGCCCCAACGGCAGCGGCAAAACCGGCCTGCTGTCGCTGATCACCGGCGACCACCCGCAGTGCTATGTGAACGATATTTTCGTATTTGGCTTCAAGCGTGGCAGCGGCGAAAGCATCTGGCAGATCAAGCAGTTCATTGGCTATGTGTCCACTTCCCTGCAGTGGGATTACCGCGTAGGCACCAGCCTGCGCAACGTGATCATCTCGGGTTTCTACGACAGCATCGGCCTGTACACCCGGTGCACCGACCGCCAGCGCCAGATTGCCGACCAGTGGCTGGCGCTGCTGGGCATGAGCGCGCGGGCCGACCAGCCCTTCAACAAGCTGTCCTACGGCGACCAGCGCTTGCTGCTGATTGCCCGGGCGATGGTGAAACACCCGCCGCTGCTGATTCTGGACGAGCCTTGCCTGGGGCTGGATGACATGAACCGTCAGCTGGTGCTGGCCCTGATCGAAAAAATCTGCGCCGGCACCGAGACCTCGGTGATTTACGTCAACCACCACCCGGAAGACCAGATCAGGGGAATCGACAACTACCTCGCATTGGGAAAAACCGCTGCGGCCGAGTAAGGCCTTGCTCCTGAGCCTACGCAAGGCTCAGGAATCCCCCCCTGCCGTAACCGATGGCGTTCTTCAGCGGCGACGTCGGTCCGGTTTCTTGCCCAGTGCCCGCTCCCGGGCACGTTTTTTCTGCGCGCCCTTGCTGGCGTTGCGTGGCCGGTTCACCGGTTTCGTGGGGTCAGGCTCATAGCCGGGCAGCCATTGCTGCGGCAGCTTGGTATCCAGAATGGTCTCGATTTCTTCCAGCAGGTACTCCTCCGCCGGGCTCAACAGCGAGATCGCCTGGCCCGAGCCCCCCGCACGACCGGTGCGCCCGATACGGTGGATATAATCCTCGGCGTTGTAGGGCAGCTCGTAGTTGACTACATAGTGCAGCTGATCGATGTCCAGCCCGCGGGCCGCCAGATCAGTGGCCACCAGCACCCGGAGGGCACCTTCACGAAAGGCGTCCAGCGCCCGCTCCCGCGCACCTTGGGATTTGTCGCCATGAATCGCCTGGGTCTTGAGACCATCCTTGCACAGCTCGCTGGCAAGCTCGTCGGCACCCTGCTTGGTGCGGGTAAAGACCAGTACCTGGTGCCAGTTCTTGCTGCCAATCAGGTAGGAAATCAGCTCGCGCTTGCGGTCGGCATCCACCGCATACACCATCTGCTCCACCTGCCGCGCCACCGTGTTGCGGGCATCCACCTCGATCAGGGTCGGGTTGGTGAGCAGGGTTTTACTCAGATCAAAGATCTCCGAGCCAAAGGTGGCGGAGAACAGCAGCGTCTGGCGATCGGCGGGAATGGGCTTCATGATGCGGCGGATTTCGTCGATAAAGCCCATATCCAGCATGCGGTCAGCTTCATCGAATACCAGGTGACGCACCTGACGCAGGTCCGCCGCGCCCCGGCCCATCAGATCCAGCAAACGACCGGGAGTAGCGACCAGAATATCCACGCCGCCGGCCAGCGCTGCCATCTGGGTGTTGACGCTGGCACCGCCATACACCAGCGCCGTCTGCAGCGGGCTGTGCTTGCCGTAGTCGACAAAGCTTTTGTATACCTGCTGGGCGAGTTCGCGCGTGGGGGTGAGCACCAGCGCCCGAATCACGCGCTTGCCGCCCTCTGGAGCAGGCACATCACTGAGCTGCTGCAGGATGGGCAGCGCAAAGGCGGCGGTCTTTCCGGTGCCGGTCTGGGCGCCGGCCATGACATCCTGGCCTGCCAGGATCGCCGGGATGGTGGCGGCCTGAATCGGGGTGGGCTCGGTATAGCCCTGCTCGGTAACGGCATTGATGAGGGATGCATTAAGACCGGTGGTGGAAAATCCCATGGCGTTGTCTGGCTCTGCTGTTCCGGGTAGTGGCCGGGCATTATACCTGTTGTTGCAGGTCGTTCTGACCTCTTGGCGTGGCTAATTTTACTACTTTGAATTGAGATCCAGTTGCAGGACCGGCACAGCGCAGGGTGCTAAAGAGTGCAGCGAATGGCACCGTTTGCCCCGATTCATGCAACAGCCCTCCTGCCAGGCCAAGCGGGCGCTGGGGCTATACACCATACTGACTACAAGGAGAAAGCCTTGAAGCGCATCGTGATATTCGGCAACTCCGGCTCGGGCAAGTCAACACTTGCGAAAGAGCTATGCAAAGAAGGCAACTTGCCTCACCTTGATCTGGATACGATTGCCTGGAGACCCGCCTCTTCACCGACAAGAAATTCAATCACTGAATCCAGGCAGCACATTGATGCTTTTATAGCCGCCAGTGAGGAATGGATAATTGAAGGCAGCTATTCGGACTTGCTGGAACTTGCCCTGCCCGCGTCCAGTGAAATCATATTCCTGAATTTACCGATTGAAGCCTGTATCGAAAACGCCAAGAGCCGCCCCTGGGAGCCACACAAGTACAAGTCCAGGGAAGCTCAAAACGCCAACCTGGGCATGCTTGTCGACTGGATATCTCGGTACTCGGAACGCGATGATACTTTTTCAAAAGCGTCGCATGAAAGGCTCTTCAACAGTTATAACAGCAGGAAAATCATGTACACAAGCAATACAAGATAAAAGGTATCTACGCAGCTGTTACGGGGTCCGGTGAACGTGCTAACTGCGCAAGCAGGCTTTTTAAATTCTATCTGCATGGACAATACGGTGTTAAAAATCACCTCAACAGCCTCACTTACACCACGAAAACAGCGGTTTTTCGGAGATGTTGGCCTTGTCTTGACTGCTTAGCTGGCGCTTTTCCATACCCTGCCAGGTGACAGGCCATCGTGCCGCCTGGCCCATCAGATTACTGATAATGAAATAAAAACCTGTTTACCCCTGCTCGGCGATCTGGGTTAAAACCTGCTTGAAGGCTTCCGTTGGGTGAGCGCCCGTCACCGCACCCTTGCGGTTAAAGACAATGGTCGGCACGGACGAGACACCCATGCTGTGCCAGTAGTCTTCTTCTTTGGCGACTTTGTCCCGAGCCATCGGATTATCCAGTTCTGCCAATGCCTCTGCAGCATTCAAGCCTACGGATTCGAGTACCCTGGTCAGCACCGTGCGGTCTGAAATATCCTGCCGATTGCTGAAGTGAGCTTCAAACAGGGCTATTTTCAGCGCGTGCTGCTTGCCCTGCTCCCTCGCATGTTCCAGCAAGATATGGGCCTGGCGGGTGTTGACCATTTTCATTTCGTCGTAGAAATCGAACCTGAAACCCAGATTCCCGGCTATCTGCGTCATGTTGGCACGGCTTTTAAGGCTTTCTTCCGCCGTGGAACCATATTTTCGGGCGACATGAGCACGCAGATTTTCACCTTCGGCAGGCATGTCGGGATTCAGTTCGAAGGGTTTCCATTCAATTTCAACCCTGCCCTCAAGCCCCAGCTCCGCAATTGCCTTTTCCAGGTACTTGTAGCCGATAATGCACCAGGGGCACACGACATCCGAGATGATATCGATTTGAATCTTGTCCGCCATGGTCTTCCCTGCCTGATTAGTCACGCTTCGAGTGTTGAGTGCGCACAGTCTACCCATGCTTGAACGGTCGTTCAATACCGACTTAAACGAATAATCAAGTTCAGTGGTTAAGCCAATAGAACAGATAGAACAAGAGTCGAACCCGGCTGGACAACGCAGATACGTAACCGTTACAGAGTGATCGAGCCTGGCCCGCAGATGGCATCGGGAAAACAGCAGTATTACGAAGAATGCTGCGAAGAGTGATGCGAAGATGGCCAGCGATACCAGAAGCTTGTCTCCCCTGGTATCGTTCGCTCGGGCGCGTTGCGTTCAGTGCACCTTTTGTTACCAGTTACCTACCACATAGCCCAGCTTGTCCGGCAACCAGAGGGCGATTCCCGGCACCAGCATCACCAGCAGCAGGCTGACCGACATGGCGGCAATAAACACCAGCGCCCAGCCCAGGGTCTGCTCCAGCCGGATGTTGGCGATACGGGTCGTGACCATCAAGTTCACCGCCACCGGTGGCGTAAACTGTCCGATCGCGATATTCATCGCCAGCAAAATGCCGAACCATACCGGGTTCCACTGGAAATGCTGCATCAGTGGCAACAGGATGGGAATCAGGATCAGATAGATCGAAATCGCATCCAGCAGCATGCCGGCAATGAGTACCAGCACCATCACCAAACCGAGCAATACCCAGCCATTGTCCGACAGCGACAGCAGCGCCTCTGCCAGATGAACGAAGGTACCCAGCGTCGTACCGGCCCAGGCAAAGATACCCGCCAGGGCAATGATCAGCATGACAATACCGGAGGTCACTGCGGCATCGCTCATCAAACTGGCAATATCCCGCCAGCCAAGCTTGCGATACACCACCACGCCCACAACCAGCCCATAGGTCACGGCCACGACCGCAGCTTCCGTTGGCGTAAACAGGCCCGAACGCAGCCCGCCAAGAATCAGCACCGGTGCAAACAGCGCCGGCAGTGCCTCGCGTAGACTCTTCAGCAGCGGCGGCCGTTCGGATGCCTCCGGCGACTCCCAGCCGTAGTGGCGTGCCAGCAGCCAGGCCGGCAACAGCAGCGACAGGCCCGCCAGAATGCCGGGGAAGAGTCCGGCGGCAAAGAGCGCCCGCAGATCAACGCCCGGAACAACAATGGAATACAGAATCAGCGCAATGGACGGCGGTATCAGTATTGCGGTGGAAGATGAGGCCGCAATCAGCGCCGCCGAAAACGGCTGCGGGTATCCGGCCTTACGCATGCTCGGCAGCATGACCATGGCCACGGCGGCGGCATCCGCCGGACCCGAGCCGCTCATGCCGCCCATGATCAGGCACACCAGGATGGCGACCACAGCCAGGCCTCCGTGGCGGGGGCCGATGAGGGCCTGGGCAAAGCGCACCAGACTGGCGGCCACACCTGCGCGCTCGAAGATCAGGCCGGTGAGAATAAACAGCGGTATGGCAATCAGCGGATATTTGGCCACGCTGTTATAGGTATTAGTGCCCAGGGTCGCCAGCATGTCCGGGGACAGGCCACTCAGGATGCCCACCACACCGCCAAGCCCCAGGGCAAAGGCCACAGGCACGCCCAGAAGCAGCGCCAGCAGAAAACTGCCGATCATCAGTAGATCAGGACTCATAGTGCTCTTCCTCGGCGTCAGCGTCGCCGCGCCCGCGCAGCCGGTCAATCAGGTTCTGGGTAAGCCGGATCATCATGGCGCCGCACAACAGGGGTAGCCAGATCACATAGATCCAGTTGGGCAGGCCCAGTCCTGGCGACAGCGATTCCCACTGGTACTCTTCAAGCGCGAATATCGCGCCATACCAGGCAGCAATGCCCAGCACCAGCAGGCCTGCAGCCCACTGCATTACATACACCAGCGGTATCCAGCTAGACGGCAAGCGATGTTCGATCAGTTCGATACGGATATGCTGGTTGGAACGGGCCGCCACTGCGGCCCCGGCGAAGGTCATCACCACCAGCAGAAAAACCGAGAATTCCTCGGTGAAGGCAAAGGATGCGTCGGTGGCATACCTGACAACCACATTGCCAAGACTGATCAGGCAGATGGCAGCCAGCGCCAGCGAAGCCAGCCAGGCTTCGGGGCCGGCTTTCGGCGATCTGGGGGACATGTTGACTCCGAAATGAAAGCGCGCCCGCAATACAGGCCACGGGCGCGGAATTACGCGGGTTATTGCGAACGATTAGCGACGGCTTGCTGCGCCTGCTGCACAAGGTCCGCGCCGATGCGCGGCGTCCAGGTGTCATATACCGACTGCGTCGCAGCCACGAAAGCGGCGTGCTGTTCCGGCGTCAGGTCGGTCACGTTTACGCCTCGCTCCTTGATCACGGCCAGGGTATCAGCCAGCTCGGCACGGGATTTCTGGATTTCCCACTGACCCGCATCAACAGCGGCCTGCTTGAGCAGCGCCTGATCTTCAGCGGAGAAGGTTTTCCAGACACGGTTGCTGACGGCAAACACCAGCGGGTCCGCCATGTAGTGCCACTGCGTCAGGTAGGTCTGGCCAACCTGATCGATACGGGCAACATCAAACACCGACAGCGGGTTTTCCTGGCCATCCACGGCACCGGTGGTCAGTGCAGGCTTGGCATCGGCCCAGCTCATCTGTGTCGGGTTGGCACCGAGCGCACTAAAGGTGTCCTGGAACAGTGGCGAGCCAACAACGCGGATCTTGAGCCCTTTCAGGTCTTCGGGTGCGGCGATGGCTCGCTTGGAGTTGGAAAGTTCACGGAAACCGTTTTCACCCCAGGCCAGTGGCGTTACGCCCCGCTTCTCGATTGCCTGAAACACGGCTTCGCCGGCCTCGCCCTGGGTGATCGCATCGATGGCCTGTTCATCCGGCATCAAAAACGGCAGAGAAAACAGGTTCAGTTCCGGCACCTGCGGCGACCAGTTGATGGTAGACCCCACCGCCATGTCAATCAGGCCCGAACGCATGGCGGAAAACTCCTTGGTCTGGTCGCCTGAAACCAGCTGGGAGTTGCTGTAAATCTTCATATTGATACGGCCCTGGGAACGTTCCGTTACCAGTTCAACCCACTTTTCAGCGGCCTGTCCCCAGGGAAATGCCGCCGGCAATACCGTGGAGACCGTATATTCGGTTTTGTAATCCGCATTTGCGAAAGGCCCCAGCAACATCCCCAGGGTCGCTGCAGCAATCAATGTACGTCGTTTCAACATTATTCAAATCCTTGTGTGAATAGCATCCGCTGGAACAATGCCGACACCAACTCAACATGTTAGCGCTGACAAAAAGCGCCGAATTATACGCTGTTACGACAGTACAAGTGAAATCCCCTGCCATCCCATCGGCTATTGCGGGGCAAACATAGTCACATCAGCTCTTGTCTGGCCATGGCAGGGCATCGCGAGGGGGTTCAACGCCAGCAACGCCCTGCACCACAGCGCCGGGCAACAAGACAGGCAGGGCCTTGCCACCTATAATCTCCCACTTGCTTTTTACGCCAAAAGGAAACCGCTGATGTCATCCCGCGTTTACTGTACCGCCCAGTTCAAACCCCGCCCCGGCAAGGAGGCAGCCCTATTTGCCAAGCTTCAAAGTCTGGAACCCAATACCCTGCGTGAAGACGGCTGTATTCAGTATCGCGTTACACGCCAGATCAGCAGCGATTTCGCCACCGGCGAAAGCTACCCCATCGTGTTTCATGAAATCTGGCAGGACATGAATGCCTTCGAGCAGCACTGCCAGCGCCGCGAGATCGCCGATTTTTTCAGCCGCTACTGCGAATCTCCCGAAGGCCTGGCGCAGGCCTGGAACGTCTGTGTCTACTCCGACGCCGCCGACGAGCCTGCCTGAGCAAGCCGCTTTACGGAAAAGCAATCCGGCGCAATGGTGCCATCACCGGCCGCTCCCCACTCACCGACACCCGACTGAGTACCCATCAGGCAGGCTCTACAGCAAAAGTACTGCTAAGATTAGCGCTGTTGTGGCAATATCGAAAAACTGCAATCAGGCGTCGCCCAACAGTAACAGGACGC
>JBFGZM010000141.1:0-8766 GCA_041586815.1 Marinobacterium sp.
CCCCTGTGTCCATCCTGGTACTGGCGGAACTGATTTCCGACCTGCTGCCCGCCGGCGTACTGAACATCGTCAACGGTTTTGGTAGCGAGGCCGGTCAGGCCCTGGCTACCAGCACGCGTATCGCCAAGATCGCCTTTACCGGTTCCACCCCGGTGGGCGCGCATATTCTCAAGTGCGCCGCCGACAACATCATTCCCTCCACCGTGGAGCTGGGCGGAAAGTCGCCGAACATCTATTTCGAAGACGTGATGGCGCAGGAAGACAGCTTTGTCAGCAAGGCGGTTGAAGGCACCGTGCTGGCGTTCTTCAACCAGGGCGAGGTCTGCACCTGCCCGTCGCGGCTGCTGGTACAGGAAAGCATTTACGAAGACTTTATCGGCCTGGTGATCGAGCGTATCAAGCAGATCAAGCGCGGCAACCCGCTGGATACCGACACCATGGTCGGCGCCCAGGCCTCCCAGCAGCAGTACGACAAGATCATGAGCTACTTCGATATCGGCCGTGAAGAAGGCGCAGAAGTCCTGATTGGCGGTGGTGCCGAGAAGCTCGAGGGGGATTTCAATACTGGCTACTACATCCAGCCGACCATCCTCAAGGGCAGCAACAACATGCGCGTATTCCAGGAGGAAATCTTTGGGCCGGTGATCTCCGTCACCACCTTCAAGGACGAGGCCGAAGCGCTGGCCATCGCCAATGATACCGAGTTTGGCCTGGGTGCAGGTCTGTGGACCCGCGACATGAACCGCGCCTACCGCATGGGCCGTGGCATTGAAGCCGGTCGCGTCTGGACCAACTGCTACCACCAGTACCCGGCACATGCTGCCTTCGGTGGTTACAAGAAGTCCGGTGTCGGCCGTGAAAACCACAAGATGATGCTGGATCACTACCAGCAGACCAAGAACATGCTGGTGAGCTACGACGTGAACCCGCTGGGCTTCTTCTAAGCATCTGGTGTAGACATTGCAGCGTGCCGGGACCTCCTGCCTCGCACGCTGCCCTGCAGATCGACTGGCTCTTCCGATGGGCCAGCCAACCCCCTGACCGAGTGCTCTCACTCTCAGGTTTTAGCGCCGCCTGCGGCGCTTTTTTTATACAGGGATGTATTTATCCTGTGGGTGCATGGATGCACAGGAGCAGGGTTTATACAGGGATGTATTTATCCTGTGGGTGCCTGGGCAGTTTTTTGCTCCGGGCAATAAGGGTGCCCTTGAAAATTGCTCCTGCATTTTCAGGACTTCCACCATCCCTGGTGGTGCCCAGAAAATGCAGTTGCATACACCGCATGTACTACGATCCTGGAGTGCATGCGGCGGATCTCCTGTGAAACAGTTACAGCACAATGATCACTTCTTCAGCCGGCATGCGGGCTTTGGGGCGTCCGTGGTTGTAGTCTTCTCCGGCCTTGTAATAGCCCATGGCCAGTGCAACCTCGCATACATAGCCATCCAGTTCTTCCTTGAACAGTTCACCCAGCAATTCAGGGTCGACACCTTCCATGGGTGTGGAATCGATATCCAGGCGAGCGAGTGTGTGCAGGGTGTTTCCCAGCGCCAGGTAAGTCTGGGCTTTTGTCCAGTGACCGTTGAAACCATTCTCATCGGTGTTGGATTCAGCAAAAGCATAAGCGCCTAGCATGTTGTCATAGTTTTCAGGCGGCAGGTGGCCGGACGATACCTCGACATCCACTCTTTTACGATATTTTTCCTTGGTAAAGTGCGGGTCATAGGCAAAGAGAATCGTATGGGATGCCGTCTTTGCATGTGGCTGGTTAAACTGATACATGTTGGCAAAAGAGTCATGCAGGCGCTGTTTGGCTTCATCGCTTTCAATAACGATGAATTTCCAGGGCTGCGAATTTATGGAAGACGCGGAAAGGCGCAGGGCTTCCAAAATAATTTCCATATCCTGTGGCGCGATGCGCTTGGTTTCATCGTACTTCTTGGTGGTGTAACGACGGTTCAACTCTTCTATGATCTGGTAAGACATGCTCTTTCCCGTGTTTTAAATGGACATGAATTGTTTGTTAAAATTAAATGCCTTGTTAGCGGCAGTTAACTGTTAGTAGCAATGTCATTTTTGTAATGGAGGCCAGTATATTTCGGCACCCTGATCAGAAAAACAGGGCAAGTGCGTAATGTCTTTTCAGATTTTGTTGATAATGCCCGGCGTCAGGCTGCAGCAGTGGCGAAAATATGTACTGGAAACTTGCTGTCTTTTAGCAGCGTCGCCAGGTCAACAGGTCTTGGCGTTACTGTTTTCACAGAGGTTGTGCATCTATAGTGCAGGTTTGCTGGATTACGGAGGCTCCCATGCACAGCGAGAACTACTGTATTCGTACCATGACCCGCAGTGAAGTAGACATTGCTATCGAATGGGCTGCACGGGAGGGTTGGAATCCCGGCCTGCAGGATGCCGATTGCTATTATGCGGCCGACCCGAACGGCTTTCTGCTAGGGCTGCTCGAGGGCAAGCCCATCGCTGTCATTTCTGTGATTCGCTACGGCGCATCCTTCGGTTTTCTGGGATTTTACATGGTCAGTCCCGAATACCGGGGTCAGGGTTATGGTATCCGGATCTGGAATGCGGGGCTCGACTATCTTCATGGTCGCACCGTAGGCCTGGATGGCGTGGTGGATCAGCAGGACAACTATCGTCGATCGGGTTTCACCCTGGCATACCGAAATATTCGTTACGAGGGCACCGGCGGTGCGCTGAGCGCAGGCGTTCGCACTGTTGCACAGAATACCGGTCTTGTGAATCTGTCGACGCTGCCTGCGGGTATGCTTGAGACCTATGACCGGGCCTTCTTCCCGGATGATCGTGCCTGCTTTATCAGGCAGTGGGTGCAACAGCCCGGCAGCCACGGGATTGGCATTATGGAAAAGGGTGCGCTTGCAGGTTATGGCGTTATCCGGCCCTGTCGCAGCGGCTACAAGATAGGCCCGCTGTTTGCAGACAGTCCTCAGCATGCCGACAGTTTGTTGGCGGCACTCAAATCCCGCATTGGGCCCGGCGATGCGGTGTACCTGGATACGCCGCAGGCAAACCCGCAGGCGATCGCGATGGCACAAGGCCATGGAATGAAGGTGTCGTTTGAAACCGCGCGGATGTACATCGGGGCGGCGCCCCGTCTGCCGCTGGAACGGATGTTTGGTGTGACCTCGTTTGAGGTCGGTTAGCAAGGTGCCGTGTTTAAAACGCCTTTGGCGGGGTTGGGGCAAGAGCTTTTAGTGGCCAGCTGTACAGCAGGGCCAGGCGGGATTCCCCGGCAGCTGTGATCGGATCGATCCATGTTGCGGTGGTGTCCGGTTGGGCGCCTGCAACTCTCGCAGCCTAACCCCTGGCAATCACCGTTGCCTCTGCGGTGTTGTGTGTCTGCGCCTTGCGCTGTTTTTTCTGCGCTGACCGCTCGATAGCGCACTGGTCGGCGCTGTTAAGAATCACGATGCATTCCATGCACTGTACGCATTCATCATAATCAATCGAACCATCACGGTTGATCGAGTCGATCCCACAGCGAACCTTGCACAGCTGGCAGGGCGAGCCGCACTCCCTGCGCCTGTGCAGCCACTTGAACAGGCTGAAGCGACCGAGTATGGCAAGGCCTGCACCCAGCGGGCAGAGGTAGCGGCAAAAGAACTTGTGGATGAACAGGCTCGTCACCAGTAGCAGTACGGCATACAGAACAAAGGGCCAGCTCCGTACAAACAGCAGTGTTACCGTTGTCTTGAACGGCTCCAGTTCAGCAAGGCGCTCCGCCAGGCTGAGCGAATAAAACGACGCGCCCACCAGGATAACGAGCAGCAGGTATTTCAGTTTCTGTAATCGGTGATGTAGCGCGGGCGCAATCCTGACCTGCCTGATTTGAAGCACTGAGGCCAGCTTGGCGGTGATTTCCTGCAGCACGCCAAAAGGGCAAAGCCAGCCACAGAATACGCCGCGTCCCCACAGGAACAGCGTTACAAAGATATAGCTCCAGAGCACGAACAAAATCGGATCAAGCAGGAAAACGTTGATATCAAAACCGTCCAGCAGTGACAGCAGCAAGGTGAAAATATTCACCACCGACAGCTGCCCCTGGCTGTAGAAACCAATACCGAACAGCGTAAACAGCATGACGCCCCAGCGCAGACGGTGAAACAGCCTTGGCCGGCGGCTGATGCGATGCTGGAACATAAACGCCAGAGTCACAACAGTCAGCGTGGCACACAGCAGCAGAATCTCGGCGATGCGACTTTGCCACAGGCGCAGCCAGAGCGGGGCGGGTTTTTGGGTATCGTCCAGGCTCAGGGTTTCAAACAGGTAGTCTGGCAGCTGGTAACTGTCGTTGAAGGAAGCGATGTCTCGGACCAGGTGGTTGCGCTGCAGCTCCAGGTTCAGCCGCAGTTCCAGGGGCTGGGAGGGGTCAAACCCTGACTGGGCCTTGATGCGGAAAATCCGCGCCTGGGTGAAGGAGGTGCCTTGATCCGGGCTAAAAGTGAAGGTTTCATCGTAGAAATCCAGGTCGCGGATATCCACCGGCAGGCCATTTTGCGTCAGCCCGATACGCTGGGGGGTGGTGCCACGGCGAAAATCGGCTTCAATGAAGGGAAAAGGCCCACTGGATGCGACCAGAAATGCATGTTCATCGGTGCGCAGGTTTTGCAGCAAACGTTGATAGTCGGCTTCACCGAGGAGGTTGCGCCCGATGCTGGGCGGGTTCAGGTAGGCAGAATAGATATCTGCAAACAGCCCCGATTGCAGCCCCTGGGCGTCCGTTTCCTGCATGACCTGGGGGTAGTTTTGAACAGGCTGTGGTAACCCGGTGTTTACCCTGGCTACCGAAAGTGTCCAGCGATTTACCAGACCATCTGCAAGCAGTTCCTGCCAGCTCCTGGGCTGGTACAGGTCAGCCCTCGCGCGTGCTGGCGCGCTCTGTGCGAACCCCTCGAGCTTGGCGCGGGCTACCTTGAGTGCAGCGGACAGAATCGTATCGTTGATCACCAGGACCGATACGGTTGCCTTGGTAACGCCATCAAAGTACACCGTTGCGCTTTCGTTGTCCTCGGTGCCGCCATAACGGCTGTCGATGATAAAACGGTCCGATACTTTGCGGCCCTGGTACTGGCTGACAAAACGGTGCATCGGGGCCTCGCCAAGGCCATGCAGAAAAATGGGTTCATGGTGGTTTATAACCTGCAAGCCGGAGAACTTGCCACGGGTATCGAGCCCGACAAGCAGATTGATCCGTTCCCCGGAAAAGCCGGCCAGGTCGGTGAGATCGTTGGTTTCGAAAGCGTAGCCCAGCAGTTCGTTGAGCTGGTAGACAGGAATCACTGCAGGGTTCTGCTCAGGATCACCGATACGAGTTAGCCTTGGAAAGAGCAACTTGATCCGGGCTTCCATCTGCGCAGCCGGTGCCGCAGCAGGCTGGCCCGCCATTACAAGACAGCCTGCCAGCAGCAACAAGCCCGATAGCACACCCCTCGATATTCTGCGTCCTGCGAGGAAATTCTTGATCATTGTTATTGTTCCGAGCAATCCCGGTTATCAATGATGGGGGATCTCGGCTCAAGCGGGCATGCAACCTTGTGCAGGGGTACGGGGTACTTTGGTACTGCGACTTTGCGCCGTGGGCGCTTGCTGTCAGTATGCCAAAGGGGCAGCAACGCAAAAGGCCCGACTCACCGAGTCGGGCCTTTCAGGTCATGGGAGATGACAGATGTTCAGCTTTTCGCTTTCTGCCCGAACAGCAGCTTCTTGCCTTCTTCGGTTACCGTCGGGCGGTTTGTCCAGGGTTCGCCTTTTGCGTAGGCAGCAATTACCGCGGGGCGCCGTTGCATGGCCTCAAACCAGCGTTTGAGGTGCGGGAAGTCGTCCAGGTTCTGTTGCTGGCGCACATGGGGCACGATCCACGGATAGGCAGCCATGTCGGCAATGGAGTACTCGCCGGCGATCCAGTCGCGACCTTCCAGCTGCTTGTTGAGCACGCCGTAGAGCCTGTTGGTTTCGTTGACATAACGGTCCGTTGCATAAGGGATGCGCTCGGGGGCGTAGACAGAAAAGTGATGATTCTGACCCGCCATGGGGCCCAGGCCGCCCATCTGCCACATGAGCCATTCGAGCACGGTTTTGCGTGCGCGGATGTCTGTGGGCAGGAAGCGGCCGATTTTTTCGGCCAGGTAAATCAGGATGGCGCCGGACTCGAATACCGAGATCGGCTCGCCGCCGTCGCTCGGGGCATCGTCCACAATCGCGGGCATGCGGTTGTTGGGGGCGATGGCCAGAAACTCGGGCTTGAACTGATCGCCTGCACTGATATCCACCGGATTGATGTTGTACTCAATGCCGGCCTCTTCCAGAAACAGGGTGATCTTGTGGCCGTTGGGTGTGGGCCAGTAATGCAGTTCTAGCATCGTGGTGTCCTCAAGCCCGTTCGGTGGTGTCAGACGCTTTAGGATAGTTCTGCGGGAACATGGCGCGCAAGGCCGCTTCGTCGCGTTCTGACTTGAATTCCACATCCTTGCCGACATCACGGGCCCGGGCGACCGCTGGGCGGCTGTTTACACCCTCGAACCAGCGCTTGATATTCGGGTAGGCGTCCAGGGCATTTTCACCCAGTACGACGTTGGCCTTGTCTATCCAGCCCCAGGCCGCGATATCAGCGATGGTGAAGTCGTCACCCAGGATATAGGTGCGGTTTTCCAGGTGCTTGTCCAGTACCTCATAGTGGCGCTGGGCTTCGCGGTCATAGCGGTTGATGGCATAGGGAAGTTTTTCGGGTGCCATGTGCTTGAAATGCACCGCCTGGCCGGAGAAGGGACCCAGGCCGCTGGCAATGAACAGCATCCAGGAAAGCAGCTCGCCGCGGTCCTCGGCCTTGCCTCCCAGCTTGCCGGTTTTCTCCGACAGGTAGAGCAGAATGGCGGTGGAGTCGAACACGCGCTTGCCATCGTCTTCGATGGCCGGCACCCTGCCGTTGGGGTTAATGGCAAGAAATGCGGCGCTGTGCTGTTCGCCTTTCATGGTGTCGATCGGCGCCAGTTCATAGGGGAGCCCGGTTTCTTCCAGGAACAGAGAAATTTTTATCGGGTTGGGTGCACGGTTAAAAAAGAACTTGATCATGGGGCTCTCCAGTCGTCTTGAATGGTCATTCAAACATGACTTGAATGAACGTTCAAGTTTATTTGAATGAACATTCAACCGCAGCGTATACTGTGCAGGCATGATGAAGAGGGTGACAACATGGCACGGGTACAGTTTGATCGGGACGAGGTCATTCGGGACTGCACACAGCTGTTCTGGCAGCAGGGTTTCAGTGGCGCCTCGATGCAGGACGTCGTAAAGGCAACCGGGCTCAAGCCTGGCAGCCTGTATTTGGCCTTTGGCAGCAAGGAAGGCCTTTACCAGGCGGCGCTGGAATACTACGCGGGCCAATCCCGGGAAACTATCCGCCAGACGCTGGATACGGCGCCCTCTGTCGGTGAGGGGATATGCAGGCAATTGCGGCGTATGGTAGCGGAGGCGGGCCAGGCGGACTACTGCAGTTGCTTTCTGGTCAAGAGCCAGCTTGAACTGGCCAGTTCCGGGGGCGATCTGCTGCACAGCATCAGGGATTACCTGAGCACAATTGAAGACCTCTATGCCGAGTATCTGGGGCGTGATTATCCGCCAGAACAGGCGCGGCAGTATGCAGCGAGCCTGATACTGCACATCTATGGCATCCGCGTATATGGCTATCTCGGACGCGGTCCCGATGCGATGCTGTCGGCACTGCAGACGGGCCTGCCATGGCTTCCCTGGGAATTCGAGCCGGCAGTGTAGCGCAGAGGTTAAACCGCAGCGGTTTGACTTGTATCAAGGTAATCCTGTTGAGCGCATCCTAGGATGAGCAGGCGCTCATGCCATCGATTGGAGTGCGGCTTTCTCCAGTGAAAATAAGTACGTCATCGGTCATAGAGTAGCCAGTGGTATCTTCTAAACTTAACAGTGTACAAGGGACGTCAACAGGGTCTTGGAAAGGAGGCAATTGAAGCAGACCGGTTAAAACCGAAGGGAGTTTTTATCGTATGTTAACGTATGAAGAATGTCTGGACATGTGTGATCTGACGCAGGGTGAAATCGAGGCCATTGCAGAGCATGAGCACATGGATCCCATGATAGCCATGGCTCTGGGGCAATATCTGACGACCCACAATGGCGATCAGCGGATAAGGGAAATCATCTTCGATGATATCCGTCACGCCGAGCGAAACGGCAATACGGAACATGCCGAATCATTACGCAAGGTGCTGAAGCATTTCCTTGCGACTCACCCCGAACATGGCAAGAATCCTGCGTCCTGATATCGGGCTGGCCCCAAAGACCCTGCCCCCGGTTGTGGTCTTCACCCTGAAGCTTTTTCGACCAAAGCTGAACGGCTGAAGCGCGAGGGGCTGGCAGCACGCCGTCTCTGTGACTGCTCACCATTACGGACAAGCGCATTAACTGGCATCTGGAAACACCGCGATCGGCTGTCTCAGCCAGGCGCCCGGCGGATTGATCTTCGTTATAGCCAACCCTGGGCAATGCCCATCCGATGTTGCCAGGTTTCGCCTCTGTTCAGCGGGGGCCTGGCAGGGTTTAATATCCTTCGCCTGTCCGGTCCGGGCAGCAACGGCCAATCCGATGCAACAGGAGTTCCGGTGACCGGCAATAGCAGCGTTGATGCAGCAGAGAAAAGATTTCGTTTTATCCCGTTCCGCAAAAAGGATCTGCTGGCCTGGTGTCTGCAGGATCTTGCTACTC
>JBFGZM010000142.1:0-8746 GCA_041586815.1 Marinobacterium sp.
GATGGCCCACTCCAGCCCCTGGGAATAGGTAAAGGCGCCAATCGGCAGCGATGGGCTGGTGAGCTGGTACAGGCGCAGATCCGGCAGCATGGACTATCAGGCCAGCACGGCGAGAACAACGGCGGCCAGAGCACTGCCTGCTCCCAGCGCCCGGGCTGTCATCAGACGGCCCAGCCCATAACCTGCGCCCAGAAGCGCGCTGGCACTGAGCAGCATGCCCGGCAGAAATGCAGCCAGCTGCGCCGGTGCCACTTCAAGGCCGTGGGCCCAGCCATGAAACAGCACCAGTACTGCAGAGGCCACCAGCGCTACGGCTTTGCCACGCCCAAACCACAGGCCTGCGGCCACCACGAACAGCGACAGGCCAATCATCAGTTCAATACCACCAGCCCAGCCGGTTGCCAACCCCAGCAGCGCGCCACCAAAGAGCGCCAGAAGCGCTGCGCCATAGAGGCCCGCACGGGCTTTGACAGCCTGGCTGGCACCCAGGGCGCCCACGCCCAGCAGCATCGCCAGATGGTCCAGACCGGTCAGCGGATGCAGCATGCCAGCGGCAAAACCCGCCATCTCGTGTCCGCTGTGCGCCAGGGCCAGGGGGGATGTCAGCGCCATCAGCGCGGTGGCTACAGCCTTGGATGTCATTTTCATAGTTACAACTCCTTGATATCAATATAGTTCAGTGACCAGGCAAGCCGGACCCCGGTTACGAATGGTTGTGTTCTGAGTGGCCTGGTTCCGAATGGCTGTGTTCTGGATGGCCAGATGCGTGCTGAGTCGTGTCGTCATGATCGTGGGCGTGGCCATGTGAATGGCCATGGGAGCCGCCCTGGTAGGCGCCGGCTTCAGGCTCAAACGGGGCTTCCTCAAACGTCACTTCAAGCCCCAGACCACGCACCATCGTGTCCAGTACATGATCATGCAGATAACGCACCCAGCCGGCTTCCACCTGCAGCGGCACATGACGGTTGCCCAGGTGATAGCAGGCCCGCGCCAGCGCCAGGGCATTACTGCTGCGTACCGTGGAAACCGGCTCCGGCGCCGCTTCGATACGCACCACCAGGCCGTCGTCGGATTGCAGCAGGTCACCGTTGCGCAGCGTCAGGCCCCTGGGCAGAAAGAGCCCCACCTCGCGGCCGTCTTCAAGCTGCGCGCGCAGACGGCTCTTGATGCGCTTGTCGATGGGCAGGCGCAGCTCGGCATTGTGAGGCTGTGCTGCATCCAGCACTTTGGTCAGATGAATCATGGGTTTCCCTTGCGTATCGTTTTCGAACCGGCCGTCAGAACAGAAAGTAGCGCTGCGCCATCGGCAGCACTGCGGCTGGCTCGCACACCAGCAGGCGACCATCGGCCCGCACCTGGTAGGTTTGCGAATCCACCTCGATCACCGGCTGATAGCTGTTGTGCACCATGTCGTTCTTGGTGACGCTGCGGCACTGGCGCACCTCGCCGACAAGGCTTTTCAGTCCCGCCTGCCCGGCCACATCGGCGGCAACCGCCGCCTGGGACATGAACAGCATCGAGGTGGCATGACAGGCACCGCCATAGGCGCCGAACATCGGGCGGTAATGTACCGGCTGCGGCGTGGGTATGGACGCATTGGGGTCCCCCATCGGCGCTGCAGCGATCAGCCCCCCCTTGAGGATGACGCTGGGTTTGGTGCCAAAAAACGCCGGACGCCAGAGTACCAGGTCCGCCAGCTTGCCAACCTCTATGGACCCCACTTCATGGGCGATGCCGTGGGCCAGCGCCGGGTTGATGGTGTACTTGGCGACGTAGCGCTTGAGGCGGGTATTGTCATGCCCGGCAGGATCCCCGGCCAGACTGCCAAACTGCACCTTCATCTTGTGCGCCGTTTGCCAGGTGCGGGTAATGACCTCCCCCACGCGCCCCATGGCCTGGGAGTCGGACGAGATCATCGAGAAGGCCCCCAGGTCATGCAGCATATCCTCGGCGGCGATGGTCTCGCGGCGAATGCGCGATTCCGCGAATGCCACATCCTCGGCAATGCTCGGGTCCAGGTGATGACAGACCATCAGCATGTCCAGGTGCTCATCCACCGTATTGACGGTGTAGGGTCGGGTCGGATTGGTGGAGGATGGCAGCACATTGGCAAAGCCCGCCGCCTTGATGATGTCCGGCGCATGACCGCCACCGGCGCCCTCGGTGTGGTAGGTATGGATGGTGCGCCCGCCGATAGCCTTGAGGGTTTCCTCCACAAAGCCGGATTCGTTCAGGGTGTCGGTATGAATTGCCACCTGCACATCCATTTCCTCGGCCACGTTCAACGCGCAGTCAATCGAGGCCGGTGTGGTGCCCCAATCCTCATGCAGCTTGAGACCGATGGCACCGGCGGCCACCTGCTCGCGCAGCGCTTCTGGCTGGCTGGCGTTGCCCTTGCCCAGAAAACCGATGTTCATGGGCAGCGAATCGGCTGCCTGCAGCATGCGGTGCATGTTCCAGGGGCCCGGCGTACAGGTGGTGGCGTTGGTGCCGGTAGCAGGCCCGGTGCCGCCTCCCAGCATGGTGGTGATGCCGGAGGTCAGCGCCTCGTCGATCTGCTGCGGGCAGATAAAGTGAATATGGGAGTCGATGCCGCCGGCGGTGAGAATCTGGCCCTCGCCGGCAAGGATTTCGGTACCGGGGCCAATCAGGATATCTACGCCGGGCTGCACATCGGAATTGCCGGCCTTGCCGATGGCCGCAATCCGGCCGGCCTTGATACCCACATCCGCCTTGACGATGCCCCAGTGATCCAGAATCAGCGCATTGGTGATGACCAGGTCCATGGTCAGGTGGCTGGGAAACTGCCCCTGCCCCATGCCGTCACGGATGACCTTGCCGCCCCCGAATTTCACTTCGTCACCGTATACGGTGTAATCGCGCTCGACCTCGAGCCAAAGTTCGGTATCTGCCAGTCGCAGCCGGTCCCCGGTGGTGGGGCCAAACATTTCCGCGTAGGCCTGTCTTGAAATTTTCGCCATCAGTTACCCCTCCCAGAAAAACCGACGACACAGAAGCCGGCATAAGGCATGTTTGAAACAGATTCCACGTAGGCCTGCCTGGATATCCGTGCCATTACAGCCTCCCCATTACCTTGCCCTGAAAACCGTACACCCTGCGATCGCCGGCGTAGGCCACCAGCTCAACAGTACGGCTCTGGCCGGGCTCGAAGCGTACGGCGGTTCCTGCGGCAATGTTGAGCCGAAAGCCCCGCGCCTGATCACGGTCGAACTGCAGCGCATCGTTAACTTCAAAAAAGTGGTAGTGGGAGCCGATCTGGATCGGGCGGTCGCCGGTATTGGCCACCTTGAGGGTAACGACGGGGCGACCGGCATTCAGCTCGATATCGCCCGACATGACTTTCATTTCCCCTGGAATCATGCAACCTCCTTTGCAGACCTTGAATATCGGCCTGCACTGCCAAATTCGGCGTCTGAGCTGTCAGACGATGGGATCGTGCACCGTAACCAGCTTGGTGCCATCGGGAAAGGTCGCTTCGACCTGTACGTCGTGAATCATCTCGGCGACCCCATCCATGACATCATCCAGGCTCAGTAACGTGCGCCCGAAATCCATCAGTTCAGCCACGGTACGACCATCGCGGGCACCTTCCAGGATGGCTGCACTGATAAAGGCCACCGCTTCCGGGTAGTTCAGTTTCAGTCCCCGCGCCTTGCGGCGCTCCGCGAGCAGACCAGCAGTAAACAGCATCAGCTTGTCTTTTTCCCGAGGTGTCAATTCCATGCAGGAACCCCTCTCAGCATTGGTTAAAACAGTCATGCCGGCACCGCAGATACGGGACCGGCATGACTGCCTGATTAGTTTTTAAAATTATGAATGCAATACCCAGACCAATTTTGCACAGCACGAAATCAGTCAAAGAGACGTGCTTCACGCACCCTGCACCCGAGCCAAGCATCGCAAACCTGCACCACAACAGAGCACACAAGCCTCTAGCGCACAATAATGGCGCGCCATGCGCACCAAAATGAAAGATTAATCCGGCGCGGCGCGATCAGCCCATTATAGTCGCAGGCCCGTGGACTGCTTCACTCTTCAAGGCGCTTTGGCAAGTCCCCGGGCGACTCGTCGCAAGGCGCATTTTCGAAGCCATAGTGGGCCCATTTGGAGGGAATGCAGTACGGCGGACAGCCTCCCGCTCGCTCACTCGCAGAGAGCTCGCCAACTGGCGCCCTACGGCGTTTCCGTGCCTGGCAAGAGCCCCACTATTGCCTGTAGATAGCGCCTTGCCGGATACGGAATGGCGGGTATACAAGCCCCGATCAGGACGAAGCAGTACACTAAAATCGACTAAACTTCAGGGACAGCACCCGGTAGCCAGTGGCAATTCACAGGCATTCCCAGCGAAGGTAAGGAACATGAGCCCAGCTCCCAAAATTCCCGGCAGGCCCCAGTCCCGCCGGGAAGAGTTCGTCAACAGCCTGAGCCATAGTCTGGGCTGCATTGCTGCCCTGATCGCAGCACCGTTGCTGATCATGCAGGCCATCGAACACGGCGATAGCGGTTTGGTTGTCGGTGCCAGTCTCTTTGGCCTGAGCATGGTGCTGCTGTACCTCACGTCCAGCCTTTATCACGCCCTGCCTGTTGGCCGGGCCAAGCATCTGATGCGCATCATCGAGCATTCAGCTATTTATCTGCTGATTGCCGGAACCTACTCCCCCTTTATGCTGGGCGCGCTGGATGGCCCGGGCGGATGGCTGCTGCTGGGCATCATCTGGACGCTGGCGGGCGCCGGTATCGCACTGAAGCTGACACAACGGCTGTCGCGCCCGGCGCTTTCCACCGGTCTCTACCTGCTCATGGGATGGCTGATTGTGCTGGTGATACAGCCGCTGGCCGAGGCCCTGTCAGGCTCAGGGCTTGCCTGGCTGGTCGGCGGCGGTCTGGCCTATACCGTCGGAGTGCTTTTTTTCGTGCTCGATTCCAGCCTGCTTTACGGGCACTTTATCTGGCACCTTTTCGTCATGGCCGGCACCGCCTGCCACTACTGCGCCGTATTCTGGCACGCGTTCTGACCTGCTGACCCGCGCTCCCTCGAGTCTCTGATACCTGTCGCTGCCCGTCCGGCGCAGCCAGCCCCGCGCCAAAAATACCTTTTCAGCATTGATTCAGTTGTCCGCTGTCTTAATAGACATAAACCCGCCCGGGACAGGAGTGCAGCCTGCTTGGTTCGTCTTCGTCACCAAGAGGGTTACCACAGTCGATCATGGCTCAGGGAAGCGCCCGGCTTCCCGGAACAATGGAGGTTCCTCTACACAACTGATAACACCGGAGGTGGCCCATGTCAGCCAGAGCTTTGAAGGTACTGACGCTGTTCGCAGCCACGGTGCTGAGTGCATGCACCTACGCGCCCTACCATACCGGCGGCGTCGTCAGGGATTACGACTATGGCTATGCCGGCAGCAACTATAGCAACAGTTACTACGACGATTTTTACTACTATCCGCGCGTGGGTATCTATTTCAATATCCACTCCGGCCATTACTACTATCAGCACAATCATCGCTGGGTGCGCACCCGCACACTCCCAAGACACTACAAACTGCATCCCGACCATCGGGTGCGCATGAAAGCCCACCGCGACAAGCCGTACCGGGATTACCACCACCACAGCCAGCGTTACCGTGGTGACAGCGATCAGTGGCGCCAGCGCGACAACCGGGACGGTGACCGTCGCCGTTATGACCGCAACGACCGCAACGACCGCAACGACCGGTATGATCGACGCTCGTCACAGCAACTCCAGAGCAGCCCGCGTCGCGGCGAACGCGACTGGCGCGATGACAGGTCAGCGAACAGGCTTGAGCAGGATTACCGGGGCGACAGGCGCAGCCGCAACCCGGAACGCTCCCGTGAGGATGCCCGCAAAGCAGCGGCGTACCAGAGGTTAAAAAACGCCAATACCTTTGAAGAGCGCCAGGCGATCTACCAGGATGCACTGCGCCGGCAAGAAATCAAACGTGCACGGGAGAACCGGCAGTCTGATCACAGTAATGTCCGGGACAGACGAAATGACGCTCGTGCTCAGTCCAGCCAGCAGACATGGCAGGAACAACGAGACAGACGGGAAAGACGCGGGGAAACACGGGCGCTGCGGCAGTCTGATAACGAGAATGCCCGGAGCAGACGGGATGACACTCGTGTTCAATCCAGCCAGCAGACATGGCAGGAAAGACGAGAAAGACGCAGGGAAGCAAGGGCGCAGCGGCAGGAACCAGGCCCGGTTGAGCGCCGCCGCGAACGCCTGACCGATAACGATGAAGACCTCCGCTGGCTTCGCCAGGGCAGCCGCGATCAGTGAAAGTCCGGCTAGTATCGCGGTAAAACCAGAGGCTGGCAGCAGGCGCGAAACCCGCTGCGTTCAGGTCGACCAGATACGCGGCGGGCAGGGTTCAAGCCCCAGCAACTCCCGTCGCAACAGCTCCCATACCGGGATCAGCACCGCCTGAATATCCTCGGTGTTCTGCCCCAGCATACGCACCGCCAGTACCGAGTCCACCAGGGTTGCGCCCAGAGCCCGGTCTGTAAACTGCGTATCAATCAGCGCCTGCACCTGGTGCAGCATCGCCTCGCTTGCCGGTAGTGCATACAGGCTAGCGGCCATGGCATGGCCACGCATGCCAGCGGCGGCACCAAACTGATCCATCCCCTGCACCTGCAGCTGATCGATCAATACCCGCTGGCCATCGAAACGCAGTTCACAGCGGCTGTCGACGTTGCCAAAATTAAAATTTTCGCTGTTCGCCGGCCGCCCGAGGCACTGCAATTCCCAGCCGATGAAGCGCCCCCCCGCCGCAACATCAATACGGCTGCGCAAGCGGCTCGAGGCGCCAGGAAAGAAGATATTCTCCTGCGGCAACCACTCCAGAATGCCCCCATCCTCCACCCACAGGTGCTGACACTGGTGCGCGGTGAGCCCGGCGCAACGGTAGAACTTGGTAGCACCGGGCGTGGTCAGCAGCGCGTGGGCGCCGTCGGCAACCCGCACATCGATCTCCAGCTCGTCCCCCCCCACCACTCCACCGGGCGGGTGCAGCAGGTAGCTGTGACAGATACCGCCCTGGGGATAGAATGGCCGCTGCACCGCCAGGGGCCCGTGCATGCTGCGATGCACCAGGCGGGTTTTGCCGCCCCGCGCCTCGTAGCCCAGTTCCAGCCGGGCCTGCCAGCCCCGCTCAGCCTGTACCGCCGTTTGCATGTTCAATGAAGCCTCCCCCGTCACACCGTTAAATACTTGCGGATCAGACCGTCGTCCAGTTCGCCCATGGCGCCGGTGGCCACACTGCGGCCCCGATCCAGAATGCAGAAGTGATCCGCCACCTTGCGGGCGAACGGCAGCTTCTGCTCCACCAGCAAGACAGTCAGACCGAACTCGCGGTTCAGGTGACGGATAATATCGCCAATTTCCTGCACCACATTGGGCTGGATACCTTCTGTGGGCTCATCCAGAATCAGCAGTTGCGGGTCCACTACCAGTGCCCGACCGATGGCCAGCTGCTGCTGCTGGCCGCCGGACAGGTCGCCGCCGCGCCGGTTCAGCATCTGCTTGAGCACCGGGAAAAGCTCGAAGATGTAGTTGGGTATCTTGCGATCCCCGCGCTTGCGCACCGGCAATCCTATCTGCAGATTTTCCTCCACGCTCAGCAACGGGAATATCTGCCGCCCCTGGGGCACATAGCCGACACCCAGGCGCGGACGCTGCTCCACCGAGCGCGCCAGGAGATCTTCGCCGGCCAGCTCGATCTGGCCACTCTTCACCGCCTGGTGCCCCATGATGCACTGCAGCAGGGTGGTCTTGCCGACGCCATTGCGCCCCATCAGCACCGTGCATTTGCCTTTGGAAACCTCCAGATCCACATCCCAAAGGGTATGACTTTCACCGTAAAACTGGTTAAGACCTTTGACGTTGAGCATCTGCTATTCCCCGAGGTAAACTTCGACAACCTTGCGATTATTCTGTACCTGCGCCATGGTGCCTTCGGCCAGTACCGACCCCTGATGCAGCACGGTGACGGTGCGATCCTGGCCCGCCAGGTTGCGTACAAAGTCCATGTCATGTTCCACCACCACCACCGAATGCTCACCGGCAAGGGATATCAGCAGCTCGGCGGTGCGGTCCATTTCCTGGTGGGTCATGCCGGCCACCGGTTCGTCCACCAGCAACAGGCGCGGGCGCTGCATCAGCAGCATGCCGATCTCCAGCCACTGTTTCTGCCCGTGGGACAGACTGCCGGCGCGAACCTGGCCCTGTTCGGCCAGGCCGATCATTTCCAGCACCTGGTGCAGGTGATCCCGCTGCTCGCCGCTGAGCTTGCTGCTGATGATCGACCAGAGCCCGCGATCCCCTTCCATCGACAGTTCCAGGTTTTCCACCACCGTCAGGAACTCGAATACCGTGGGCTTCTGGAACTTGCGGCCAATCCCGGCCTGGGCAATGGCCGGTTCATCCAGCGCCAGTAAATTGATCGACTGACCAAACCAGGCCGAACCGCTGTCAGGTGTTGTCTTGCCGGTGATGATATCCATCATGGTGGTCTTGCCGGCACCATTGGGGCCGATAATGCAGCGCAGCTCGCCATCGTTGATGTAAAGGTTGAGATCATTGATGGCCTTGAAACCATCGAAACTGACCGAGATCCCTTCCAGGTAGAGCAGCACATTGTGGCTGACATCGATATTCGGATGCCGGGCACTCTGCATGAACGGATAGACATGCTCCCGGTCC
>JBFGZM010000143.1:0-8712 GCA_041586815.1 Marinobacterium sp.
CGGCTCATTGATTGAAGACACATTCAGCGCCCAGTGCACCTTTTTGTTCAGGCCACACAGAACTTTGCCCGGACCGCATTCGATCACCGAATCGAACCCGGCATCCACCATCACCTGCACCGTACGAGACCAGAGCACCGGACTGTACAACTGGGCCAGCAGGTTCTGCCGGATCTGCTCCAGAGTCTCTGGCTCTGCTGCATCAACGTTCTGCAGCACCGGAATCTGCGCCGGGTTCAGCGTGATATCCGCCAGCACCGGCGCCATCTGCTCAGCCGCAGGTCGCATCAGGGCACAATGGGACGGCACACTGACCGACAGTGCGATCGCGCGCTTGGCACCGGCTGCCTTGCAGCCTTCCATCGCGCGCTCCACTGCATCCTTTTCACCGGCAATCACCACCTGACCCGGGCAATTGAAGTTGACCGGCGACACCACCTGACCCTGGGCCGCAGCCTCGCAGGCAGCGGCGATACCGGCATCATCCAGACCCAGAATCGCGGCCATGGCACCGGTACCGGCAGGCACAGCCTGCTGCATCAGGCGACCGCGCAACTGCACCAGACGTACGCCATCAGCGAAACCCAGCACCCCGGCACACACCAGGGCGGTATACTCACCCAGGCTGTGACCGGCCATCAGCGCAGGCGTAGCACCACCGCGCTGCTGCCAAAGACGCCACAGCGCCACACCGGCAGCAAGCAGTGCAGGCTGAGTCACTTCGGTATTGTTAAGTTCGTCTTCAGTCCCCTGCTGCACCAGCGCCCAGAGGTCATACCCCAGCGCCTGGGACGCCTCGGCAAAGGTCTCCTGAATGACGGGATACTGTTCGGCGAGTTCAGCCAGCATACCTGTATGCTGGGAACCCTGTCCGGGGAAAACAAAAGCAAGCGCTTGCGACATGGATTCCTCGTCTTTGCAATCTGATTGCGATGACTGCCCTGAGGGCATAATGGAGCCGTAGTTTACATCATTACGTGATGCTTGGCAGACTGAACAGCCTCCCGGGCCGTCTTAAACCGGCACATCGGGACACAGTATAGGCACTCAGACCAGAGATGCGGCAAGCTGCTCGCTGATTCGACGCGGCACATCCATCTTGACCTCAGCCACAGCCTCGTCAATGGCATAGCCAAAACAGGCCTGATCGGCCCCGCCATGACTCTTGACCACGATCCCCTGCAGCCCGAGCAGACTGGCCCCGTTGCGGCGTGCCGGATCCAGCTGCTGCCCGAGCTCGCGCAATAGCGGACGCGCCAGCCACGCCAGCAGGCGGCGGTAACGCGTGCGCCCGAACACGGTTTCCAGATGCTGCATCACCAGACGCGAAACGCCCTCACTGCTTTTAAGAGCGATATTGCCAACAAAACCATCACAGACAACCACATCAGCCTTGCCTGCAAAGATATCATTGCCCTCGATATAACCAATGTAGTTAAGCTTTCCGTATGCCTTGATCAGCATGGATGCAAGCTTGACCTGCTCATTACCCTTGATCGCTTCCTGGCCGATATTAAGCAGACCCACCCGGGGGGTCGCAATGCCATCTACCGCCCGGGTCATGACAGAACCCATAATGGCGAACTGCAACAGATGCTCGGCACAGCAGTCAACATTGGCACCCAGATCAAGCATGTAGCAATGCCCTTCCTGCGTCGGCACAGCGGTAACAATCGCCGGCCGGTCGATACCCTCAAGCATGCGCAACACTCGCCGCCCGATCACCATCAGGGCTCCGGTATTGCCGGCACTGACACAGGCATTCGCCTTACCATCAGCAACCTGCTGCAGGGCAATACTCAGAGAGGTATTCTGGCCCTTGCGCAATGCATGGGAGGGCTTTTCATCCATGGCGATAACGCCATCAGCCTGAACAGGCTGCAGCCGCGCACGCACAGACGCCGGGATATTTCGAAGAAAAGGTGCAAAGGAATCGGTTTGACCGACCAGGAGAATGGTCAGGCCGGGGTATCGCTGGAGCGCCTCAACGGTGGCGGGAACCGTAACGCGGGGACCGAAGTCCCCGCCCATCGCATCAATCGCAATGGTACAAAAGCCGGACAAACTTAGATGTCGTCCTGCTTGTTGACTACCTGGCGACCACGGTAGAAACCATCGGCGCTCACGTGGTGACGCATATGAGTTTCGCCAGTGGTGGCTTCAACAGAAAGACTCGGGGTGCCCAGAGCGTCATGGGAACGACGCATGTCACGCTTAGACCGGGACTTTTTGTTCTTCTGTACTGCCATGGTGAGATAACTCCTAGTTCAACTCTTGTCAGCGTCGGCCTTCAGCTTGGCCAATACACTGAACGGGTTAGGTTTTTTTGACTTCACATCTTCCGGGGCGATTTCCCCGAAAGAGGTCTGAATACTACAGTCGTCATGGTAAGGCACTACCGGGAGATTGAGGATCAGCTCCTCCTCCACAACAGACCAGAGCTCGACGTCTTCGTCTTCTACGATCAGCGGATCATAATGACGTGGCAATGTCTTCGCCACTTCTTCGCTGGGCGCAACGGCCAGATTGAAGCTGGCCTCTACAGCAACCTCGACAGGCTCCAGACAGCGCTGACACGCCATTTGAACCCGGCCTTCAGCACTGCCAGACACGGTACGAATACGTTGCGGATCCAGAGAGAACAGCAAATCCACGGTAATATCGCCTTCTTTCTCAACGAGATAGGACGAGAGCCGTGGCATACCATTCAGACTGGCAAGCCCCTGAATACGTACTTCCCGTTCGGCAAGCTTTCGTGGGTCAACTCTTTTCGGTAATGGTCCGTACGACATAAGCGCGCAATTCTAGGGTGCAAAACCCTGACTGTCAAAGAAAAACAGGGGGCTTCCACAGGATTAATTCGGGTTGGTATTCTACGACGTATGGAATCCCCTGTAACGCTGAAATGGCATTCACTGATGAATAAACTGATCCTGGCATCAAGTTCCCCCTACAGGCGCGCCCTGCTGGACAAATTGCAACTGCCCTATACATGCATCAGCCCCGATATCGACGAAAGTGCAAATCCCGGCGAGCCCGCCGAAAATCTGGTACGTCGCCTGGCGCTGGAGAAAGCCCAGGCCATCGCCAGAACCACCCCCAATGCACTGATCATCGGTTCCGACCAGGTTGCCGTACTGGACGGCGAAATCATCGGCAAACCTCTGACCCACGACAAGGCCCTGCGCCAGCTGCTGCGCGCATCGGGTCGCAGCGTGCGCTTTGTCACCGGGCTCTGCCTGCTGAACAGCAACAGTCAGCACAACCAGATCGATGACATCGACTTTCGTGTTCACTTTCGCACCTTGAACGAAGAGCAGATCAATCGCTACCTGACGCGGGAGCAACCTTACCAGTGCGCCGGCAGTTTCAAGGCCGAAGGGCTCGGCATCGCCCTGTTTGAGCGCCTGGAAGGCGATGACCCCAACAGCCTGATCGGACTGCCGCTGATCCGCCTGGTAAGCATGCTGGAGAACGCAGGCGTACAGGTACTGTAACGAGCTGCCTCCGTAAGAAGGGAGGCACAAGCCTCCACTTCTCACAACCAACTTCGTTCCTGCGCAGCCGCCAGGGACACACTGCGACTCATTTAGCGCAACGACCCCATGCCACTCAGACCAAGCTCCGCTGCCAGGGACTTGGAAAAGCTGACGCCGAGCCGGTCGATCATCTTTTCCAGCGGCGAGAGCTTGGCGCCGTACTCAACCAGCTCTTCATACCCGACAATATCCCGCGCCACCATGCTACTGCTGCCAAGACCATCAACCAGCCCCAGCGCCAGCGCCTGCTCGCCGGTCCATACCAGCCCGCTGAACAGGCGATCATCGCCCTTGAGACGGTCTCCACGCCCGGCACGCACCTGGTCGATAAACTGCTGGTGCGTGGTACCCAGCACCTCCTGCCAGAAACGACGTTCGCTGTCCTTAAGCGGGCTGAACGGATCCAGGAAGGTCTTGTGCTCACCGGATGCCAGCGCACGGCGCTCCACCCCCAGCTTGTCCATGAGTTCGACAAAGCCAAAGCCGGCCGATGTCACCCCGATGGACCCCACCAGGCTCGCCTTGTCGGCATAAATTTCATCCGCCGCCGCAGCGATGTAATAGGCCCCCGAGGCTCCCATATCACTGATGACGGCATAGAGTTTCTTCTCCGGATAAAGTCCGCGCAGGCGCTTGATTTCATCGTATACGTATCCGGACTGCACCGGGCTGCCACCCGGGCTGTTGATACGCATCACCACGGCACGGGATTTGGGCTCCTTGAACGCAGCCCGCAACGCCCCGACGATATTGTCGGCACTGGCCTCTTCGCCATCGGCAATGGGACCACGTACATCAATAATCGCCGTATGCTCCTTGACCAGCACATCATGCCCAAGCTCCTTGCCCATCAGGAAGATGGCCAGGATTCCAAACAGATACGCAAAGGTCAGCAGCTTGAAAAAAATGCCCCAGCGCCGACTGCGACGCTGCTCGGCATGGAGCCCCATCAACAGCTTTTCGATCAGGCGCCATTCGCGCTTGCCGCCATCCTGCGCCTTGTCCAGCGTAGCTTGCAACTTGTCGTCCATTTTCTCGTCCCAGGGATTATCCGCCACGGGGTGCTCCTGTCAGAATTGATTCTGTCCGTCGAGCCAGTGCTCAAGTTCCGGGAATGTATCGATTTCCAGCACCGGCCGCCAGGACTTTAGCCGGTCAATGTGATGCGCACCGTAACTGACAGCGACTGTCGCCATGCCGGCCCTGTGCCCCATCTCGAGATCATACTCGGTATCACCGACCATCAATGCGTCGGACACATCCACCTGTGCTTGCTGCAGTATCTCGTGCAGCATGTGCGGATCAGGCTTGGACGTGGTTTCATCGGCGCAGCGGGACAACTCGAACAGACTGCCGAGCCCGGTCTGCGCAAACACCCGGTCCAGCCCGCGGCGATTCTTGCCCGTGGCAACTGCCAGGCGGTACCCCTTTCGATGCAGGTTTTCCAGACTGGTGCGGGCACCGGCGAACAGCTCGGCAGGCGTTTCATCAGCAGTAACATAGTAGTACGCGTATCGCTCGCGCATCGCCTCGATGCCCGCGGCACCAATGCCCGGCACCAGCGCCCGAATGGCCTCTGGCAGACCCAGTCCGATAATGTTGCGGACAGCCTCTGCATCCAGTGGCGCCATATCAAGATCCAGTGCCGAGCGCTGCATGCTCGAAATGATTCGAGCTGCGGAATCGATAACGGTTCCATCCCAATCGAAAATCAGCAGTTTGTACACAACCATAATCCCGTAAAATCCCAAGGCGCCAAAGGATGCAGCAATGCGCCAGCCGGCGCAAGGCGATACAGTTGCAGCACGCCGCAAGGCTAACGTATATTTGTAAGACATTTTCAGAGGGTACTGCCATGCAACTGAGCCGCTTTACGGACTACAGCCTGCGAGTACTGTTTTATGTCGCGGTCAATAATGATCGCCTAGCCACGCTGCACGAAATCGCAGACTTCTACCAGATATCGGCGGAGCACCTGCGCAAGGTGGTGCATGCGCTTTCCAGGAGCGGACACCTTAAAACCTACCGCGGCAAGAATGGCGGCCTCAGGCTCAATCTGCCACCGGCCGATATCAACCTTGGCGCCATCGTCAGCCAGAGCGAAGGTACAGCCCCGCTGATTGATTGCGCATCCCAGCCATGCCGCCTGGCCGGCCTGTGCAATCTGCAAACTGCCCTGGCCGAAGCACAGAAGGCCTTTATGGCCAGCCTGTCACAATACAGCCTGGCCGACATACTCGACAATCCGCGCATGCAACAGCAACTGATCAGCAAGACAAGCTAGCTTCAGCGCCCTGATTTCAATCCTCAGCGACCGGTATCAACCCCCAGACGCCGACGCAGCAGCGGGCTGGTGGTAGTGTACTGCAGCTGCACTTTCTTGCCGGGCTCCAGCCGGGCCTTGATGGCAAAGGCCGCCAGCGCTGCCTCATGAAAACCGCTTAGAATCAGCTTTTTCTTGCCGGGATAGGTATTGATATCACCGACCGCGAAGACGCCCGGGATTGAGGTTTCAAAGCGTTCGGTATCCACCAGAACCTGATTGGCCTCCATCGCCAGGTTCCAGTGCTTAACCGGCCCGGCATCCGGCACCATGCCAAAAAACACCAGCAGACTGTCAGCCGTCAACCACTGCGCCTTGGCCTCGCTGTCAGTGATTTCGACCGCATTCAGACGCCCCTTGTGCAGGCGATAGTCACTGGCTCTCCCCGTCACAAAACGCATGCGCCCCTGCTCACAAAGGTCCCTCATTTGCTGCACCAACGCAGGCTGTGCCCGGAATCGCTCCGAGCGATGCACCAATACCAGCGAACGCGCCGAGGATTCCAGCGCCATGACCCAGTCGAGCGCCGAGTCACCACCACCAAAGATCACCAGATCTTTGCCGGCAAACGCGGCCTTGTCCCTGATCGAATAAAACAGCTGCTGGCCCTCAAGCGCCTCGACTCCCTCAAGCTTGAGCCGCACAGGCTGAAAGGCACCGGCACCGGCGGCGATCACCACAGCGGCCACATCGAATTCGGTACCACGACTCCCCTGCAACCAGAAGCGCTCTCCCCGCGCCTCGAGCAGTTCAATTCGCTCGCCAAAACTGAACTGGGCCTCAAAGGGCGCTATCTGGCGCAACAGATTTTGCGTCAGCTCGGCGCCGCTAATTTCAGGGATGGCGGGAATATCAAAAATGGGTTTTTGCGGATAAAGCTCGGCACACTGGCCGCCGGGTTGCTCCAGAGCCTCTACCACAATGGCATTCAGCCCCAGCAAACCCAGCTCGAACACCTGAAACAGCCCACAGGGGCCTGCGCCTATCACCAGTACATCCGCCGTTTTCATGCATCCGCCTCCACTGCCCGGGACTCGGCCAGGCTACATCGGTACAGACTTCATCCTGCGCCTGACAGGTGAAATCAGCATGAACAGCACCCGCACCGTACCGCCTGGGTACCCCCAGTGTAGACGCAGGGTACGGCAACCCCGGGATTAATCTTCTGGCAATTCAAGCTTCTGCGGGCTGACCAGCAGGCCGTTGTTGTCACCGTAGACATACTCGCCCGGGCGGAAAGTCACACCACCGAAGGTCACCGGCACGTTGACATCCCCAAGGCCGCGTTTCTCGGTCTTGAGCGGATGGCTGCCCAGCGCCTGAACGCCCAGATCCAGATCAGCAATGGCGTTCACGTCACGGATGCAGCCGTAGATCACAATACCTTCCCAGCCGTTATCCGCCGCTTTCTCGGCCAGCATGTCACCCAGCATGGCCCGGCGCATGGAGCCGCCACCATCCACCACCAGCACCTTGCCCTCGCCCGGCAGCGCAACCTGCTCGCGCACCCTGGAGTTATCCTCGAATGCCTTGATCGTCACGATCTCGCCACCAAAGGCACCGCGCCCGCCAAAACTGCCGAACATGGGTTCCACCACCTGCACCAGCTCTTCAAAATGATCACACAGTTCGGGTAAAAGATCGTCCATCACTGACTCCTTGAAATGACATCCGGCCCTGGGTGGCCGCGACAAAAAGTCATGATCAATGATCAGGGCTCCAATTGCACTACCACCAAGGCAGGAGAACATCGGATAATGTCGCCCAGACAGACTCATGACCTCTATCACTGACAGGAATCACCATCATGCATATCTGGGTCGACGCCGACGCCTGCCCCAAAATGATCAAGGACATTCTGTTCCGCGCTGCACAGCGCACCCAGACACGGATGACCCTGGTCGCCAACCAGTTCATGAGTACGCCGCCGGGCAGCTTGATTGACTCGATCCAGGTGGCAAGCGGCTTTGATGTCGCCGACAACACCATCGTCAGCAAGCTGCAGGCAGGCGATCTGGTCATTACCGCCGACATTCCACTGGCAGCCGACGTCATCGACAAGAATGCCTGGGCGCTTAACCCCAGAGGCGAGCTTTACACCAAGGAAAACATCCGCCAGCGCCTGTCGATGCGTGATTTTATGGAAACGCTGCGCAGCTCCGGCATCCAGACAGGAGGGCCGGCCGCCCTTGGCAACGCCGACCGCCAGGCTTTTGCCAACCAGCTCGACAGCTTTCTGGCGAAGCACTCAGGCCCCAGAAGCTGACCTCAGCCTGTTCAGAGCACCAGCAACCCCGTGACAATGGCCAGCGGCACCAGTGCGATAACCCCGACACCCAGCCCGCGCAGCAAATACAGTCCGGCCAGCGCCAGTGCCAGGTCACGCCCGCCCGTGACTGCACTGATGAAGACTGGCTGGTAAAGCGCCGCCAGCAGCAGCCCCACCACCGCCGCATTGACCCCCGCCACGGCTCCGGCCAATGCAGGCCGAGCAACCCAGCGCTGCCAGTCAGGCAGCACCGCTATCAATAAAAGAAAGCCCGGCAAAAAGACGGCCAGAGTCGCCAGCAATGCGCCCAGTAGCGGCGCTTGCGGCGCCAGCCCATATCCCAGAAAGGTCGCCAGGGTAAACATCGGCCCCGGTACCGCCTGGGCGGCGGCATAGCCGAGCAAAAACTGCGACGAGGCCAGGTCCTCACCCAGCAGTGCCTGCAACAGCGGCAGCACCACATGACCGCCACCAAACACCAGGCTGCCGGCATGGTAAAAATCCGCCGCGACGCCAAGCGCGCCAGGGCCGGGCCCCAGAGCCGATATCAGCCAGGCGCCCGCCAGCAGGCAGGCAAACAG
>JBFGZM010000144.1:0-8647 GCA_041586815.1 Marinobacterium sp.
CAGGTAGCCGCTGAAGGCCTTTATGCCCCAGGGGCACTGGCTGGGGGTGGTGATAGGGGAGAAGGCCGATACCGAGCAATAACGGCCCGGGTTCTTCAGGGCGCTGATCAGGGCGCCATGGCCTCCCATGGAGTGGCCGCTGATGCTGCGCTTGGCGGTCACCGGGAAGCTGGCCTCGATCAGGGCGGGCAGTTCGACGTTGACATAGTCGTACATGCGGTAGTTGTTACTCCAGGGCTGCTGGGTGGCGTTGACGTAAAAGCCTGCGCCGCTGCCAAAATCATAGCTGTCGTGCTCGCCCGGCAGATCCAGACCGCGCGGGCTGGTATCGGGGCACACCAGCACCAGACCGAGCTCCGAGGCCACCCGGTGGGCACCGGCTTTTTGGCTGAAGTTCTCATCAGTGCACGTCAGACCCGACAGCCAGTAGAGGCTGTGGCAGGCTGCGGTGACCGTCTGGTCGGGCAGGTAGATGGCGAACTCCATGTTGCATTTCAGGCTGGTGGAGGGATGACGGTAGCGCTCCAGCCAGCCGTCGAAAGCACGAGTACGGGAAAGGCGTTCCAGGTTCATGGTGGCGTGTCCGGTAGGGTGATTGAAAAGGCAATAGACAGCACAAAGGGCCCTCAGGCCCTTTGTTCGTACTTGCGGCGTTCAGCGTGGATCAGAACAGCACAACAGAACGAATGCTTTTGCCTTCGTGCATCAGGTCGAAGGCCTTGTTGATGTCTTCCAGGCCCATGGTGTGGGTCACGAAATCATCCAGCTTGATATCACCGCTCATGTACTGATCGACATAGCCCGGCAGCTGGCTGCGTCCCTTGACGCCACCGAAGGCGGTGCCACGCCAGACTCGGCCCGTGACCAGCTGGAACGGACGGGTGGCGATTTCCTGTCCGGCGCCGGCCACACCAACGATGACCGACTCGCCCCAGCCCTTGTGGCAGCATTCCAGCGCCGCGCGCATAAGATTGACGTTGCCGATGCACTCGAAGGAGTAGTCAACGCCACCATCGGTCATGTCGACGATCACCTCCTGGATGGGGGCATCGAATTTCTTCGGATTGACAAAATCGGTGGCGCCGAGCAGGCGGGCCATCTCGAACTTGTCTTCGTTGATGTCGATGGCAATGATGCGACCGGCCTTGGCCATGACAGCGCCCTGGATGGCGCTCAGGCCGATGCCGCCCAGACCAAAAATGGCCACGGTGGCACCCGGTTCAACCTTGGCGGTGTTGAGTACCGCACCAATACCGGTGGTCACACCGCAGCCGAGCAGGCAGACCTTGTCCAGCGGTGCCGCCTTGTTGATTTTGGCCACGGCGATTTCCGGCACCACGGTGTATTCCGAGAAGGTAGACGTGCCCATGTAGTGGAAAATGGTTTTGCCGTTGAGCGAGAAACGGCTGGTGCCGTCGGGCATCAGGCCCTTGCCCTGAGTGGCACGAATGGCCTGGCACAGGTTGGTTTTGCCGGATTTGCAGAACTTGCACTGGCCGCATTCCGGGGTGTAGAGGGGAATTACGTGATCGCCGGGCTTGAGAGTGGTCACGCCCGGGCCGACTTCTTCCACCACGGCACCGCCTTCGTGGCCCAGAATGGCCGGGAAGATGCCTTCCGGGTCGTCGCCGGACAGGGTGAATGCATCAGTGTGGCAAACGCCGGTGGCGACCATGCGCAACAGGACTTCACCCTGTTTCGGGCCAGCGACGTCGACTTCTTCGATTTGGAGAGGCTTGCCTGCCTCCCAGGCAACAGCTGCGCGGGACTTCATAGGAGTATCCTTGATGTTTGATTGGCGGATCTGGAGTTCTGTAGCCGGGCCGGGCGAAGCCTGTATCGCCGACCCTGACGCACCTGATAGCAGGTGAGGCCGGGTGAGCCCCGGACCGTGATAACAGCATTACGATAGCACCAGTTTATCGAGAGCCAGGGACAAGGTTAAGCCTTGTCGTTGCATAACATTATTGCTCAGCTGCAATAATGTTATCTCAACTGGCGGGTAGTCGGTCATGATGACAGCTGCTCTGCTGTCAGGCGCGCAGTGTCAGTGGCCGTGCCCGGGCGAGGAATCCCAGAATATCGTGCCGGCTGATCACCCCGCTCAGTTGATCCCGGTTATCGATCACCGGCAGCGCATTGATGTTGCGTTCCAGCATAAGCAGCGCGGCCTGGTGAACATTCTCGCCTTCGCTCACGGCAATCACCGGGTGCTGCATGAGTGATGTGATGGGGCCGCCGCTGACGAAACTGATCTGGCCTTTGCGGATTATCAGGCACTTGAGGACGTCGGTGCGTGCAAGCAGGCCGACGAGGCGAAATGGCGGGTCCATGACCACGAGCTGCGCGATATCATGCTGCTGCAGCAGTTGCCAGGCATCGCCGAGATTCTGCACCGTGGTGATGCTGATCGCAGGGCGTGACATCAGGCTGGCGACCGTGGCGGTTACCGGCTCGTCGGGCTTGTTGGACGGCACGTTCAGCGCGGGATCGCGGTAGAGGCGGGTCAGGTCACGCCGGACAGCGGCCCGCGCCGTCTGCGCGGGCTCCCTGGTTTTTGTCATGGTGCGGGGCGAGCTCAGGTGCTGTCTGAGCTGGTCCGATGTCCCTTCGAATACAGGCCCCGTCGATGAGAAGAGTTTAAACACGCTTCACCTCCGAACGGCATTGCCTGCTGGCAACCTGTTGCTCTGTTAAGGTTAGACCAAGTTGCTGCTGTCCTGTGTTGTGCGGCTGGTCGGATATTCGGCGCGCAGTGTTTGTTGCGGTTATACTCCGGCGCTGGTTTGCGCCGTATCCGGCTTGGACTTTTATCGATTACAGGAGTACTCAGATGATTCAGACAGGTGACACCATTCCCGCCGTCAATATAACCGTGCTGAAGCCTGAAGGGGCTGATGTGGTTGCGGCCAGCGAACTCTTTGCTGGCAAGAAAGTGGTGTTTTTTGCTGTGCCCGGGGCCTTTACGCCCACTTGCTCCAATAGCCATTTGCCGGGGTACGTGACCAGGGCCGATGCCTTTTTCGCCAGGGGGGTGGACATGATTGCCTGCCTGTCGGTGAATGATTCCTTTGTGATGAAGGCCTGGGGTGAAAGCCAGAATGCCGAAGCCATTACAATGCTGGCCGATGGCGGTGCCGGACTGACCCAGGCCCTGGGTCTGGGTCTGGACACGGGGGATTTTGGCGGCCTGCGTTCGCGGCGCTACGCCATGATCATTGACAACGGTGTGGTCACGACGCTCAACGTTGAGGCGCCCAAGCAGTTCGAAGTCAGCGACGCCGATACGTTGCTGGCGTTGCTGTAACGGGCGCGGCGCAGAGCAGTCACGGGTTTGATGCAGGTCAATTCCCGCTGTATTGGCCGCCCGGCTGGCGGCATGCCTGCGGAAATATTGAGCTGCATCAATATCTGTGTCGGTTGATACGGCTAATCTCGGTTGCAAATCAATTGCAACACAGAGGTGATGCCAATGTTTGGTCTGGATGTATACAGCGTAGAATTGCTCGTGCCCAGCGTGCTTGGCGTAGTGGCGATGGCGTCGGTCATGGTGTGGGGTTTTGTGCGGGTGTGTCGTCTGGTCAGCCAGGAGCCGTCGCGCCAGGGGTAAAATGCCGATGTGCCTGCCGGTTCCCCCGGCAGGCCGGTGCGGGGTCGTTGCCGGCGTCCATGGCTGCGCATTCCGCCGGCGGCCGAGAATATTTTTATGGGCTGAGGGCCCTGAGCCCCCTCCCTTGCAGCTATACTCAAAACAGGTTCAGCTGTATAGCTGCTGTTACACTTGAGCGGTTTGGGCCAGCAGGTCTGGCCTTGTCGCCCCAGATGTGGGCTGGAACATGCACAAGTTGTCCGGGCAGAGGTTAATGGAAGACCTTGGATTGCCCTATTTCAGGAATATTTCAACCTTTGGTGCGCTTAGTGATACCACCGTGGTACACCTGATCAGGTGTGGCGAAGTACTGGCGCTGGATCCCGGCGAGGTACTGTTCGAGGCCGGCGAACCATCCGAATGCTTCTATGTCATCCTCAAAGGTCATCTGGCCTTTCATAAATACCACCAGGGCCATTACGGCTTTATCCGCAACTACCATTTTGGCGAGAACATCGGTTTCGTCGGCATGATTGCGTTGCATCGGCGTATTGGCCGGGCGGAGGCAGTGGACGAGGTCGTTGTGGTTAAAATCTCCACCCGTCTGTTCAATGAGCTGTATGAAAGTGATACCCAGGAGTTTGCCCTGCTGCTGATGAACCTGTCCCGGGACATGGCTCGGGGCATAAGGGCTCTGGACAACCTCATCGTGGAAGGTCAGTCCCTGTCTGAAAAGGTGTCTGAGAGGGGATCGCGGGAGGTTGTGGGTGCAGCGGTCACGCCCGAGTCTGATGCTGTCGTGAGCGGGCGGGCGGATATTGAGACGGATGTCGAGATAGCCGAGGCCGGCAGCACACAGGAAGCGCGCTGCCGGCCTCGGTCAGAGGCTTACCACATCAGATCGTCTGGTATCTGATAGTCGGCATAGGGGTCGTCTTCATCGGGCTTGGCTTCAGGCTTGATGCGAATCACGCGCTGGGGAGCACAGGCTTCCACCCGTGCGGCAATGTCATCGGGTATCAGTCCGTAGCCCGGTTCAAGCACGACAATGGCGATCTGGCCACGGCTGAGCTGATTGTGCAGAGCGCGGTCAAGCTGAAGCGTCTTGATGACACGATCATGCACAAAATTGTATGCCATGTTGCCGTCCCGGGGAGGGGCACTGCTGTGCTGCTGTATCAGTTGCAGGGCTTCGGCGAGGCCTGCCTTGCGGGCTTTTTCTTCCTCGCGCTGCTGATTCAGCAAGCGGTCACGTTCCTGCTTTTCCTGGCGCTGGCGCTCAATGTCGGATTGAACATTGGTGTCTGGATCATCGGCCTTGATGCCGGATTTGCGCAACTTGGTTTGCTTGCGCTTGGTGTCCTTGGCCTTCTTCGCCTGACCCTTGTTTGCCAGGCCGATGTTCAGGAGCTGATCCTGCAGTGTGCGCGCCATTGTCGTTACTACCCGTGACTGAAAAACAGCCGCACTATAGCATAATCATCAGCTGGATTAAGAGCCTCGCTACAGTGCAGCCTGGCGCGGTGCTGGTGTACTATGTCGCCTGCCTTGGCCAGGGGGCGATATCCGGCCTGCACCAAACTTTCTTGTAGTGTGAATGTGTCGGAGTCTGCTGCGTGCCTGACCTCATTGAACTGTTCCCCGCCATACTGGCTCTGACCCTGCTGTCGATCTCGCCGGGGCTGGATACCCTGCTCACGGTGCGCAATACTGCCCGCGGCGGTGTGACTGATGGAGTGGTGACCAGTTTTGGCATCTGCAGCGGACTCTTTGTCCATGCACTGCTGTCTGCGCTGGGTATCTCGGTGTTGCTGATGCAATCGGCGGTGCTGTTCGGCGCCCTGAAACTGGCAGGCGCCGGTTACCTGGTCTGGCTCGGCTGGGGCAGTTTGCGCCAGGCGTTGCGGGGGCGCGTACAGCAGGCTGCGGCCGATTCTGTGCAGGCGGTGGCAATGCGCAGGGTTTCGCACTGGCGGTGCGCCCGTGAGGGACTGTTCTCCAATCTCCTCAACCCCAAGACCGTTATCTTTTATATGGCCTTCCTGCCTCAGTTTATTGACCCTGTGCACGCGGTACTGCCTCAGGCATTGTTGCTGGCGGGCATGCATTTTGTAATCGCCATGAGCTGGCAGTCGTTGCTGGCTGTGCTGACCTGCCGCGTGCGGGGCTGGGTTCGTCTGCCGGCTCTGCGGGCACTTTGTCACGGGGTTACGGGTCTGGTGATGGTGGCGCTGGGTGTTCGACTGGCGCTGTCTAAAATCTGAATAATAAGGTCGTTGCAGCCCGGTGGCTGTGGCAGCCGGGATAGTGATCAAAGAGGTGAAGGATGCGAATAGCGGTGTTTTGCGGTTCGGCGGATGGTCGTTCAGGCAGCCGATACAGGGAAGCTGCCTTTGAACTGGGTCGGGTGCTGGCCAGCCGTGGTATTGAGGTCGTGTATGGTGGCGCCCGCGTCGGTTTGATGGGGGCGGTGGCCAGCGGAGCCCTGAGTGTGGGCGGCAAAGTGATAGGTGTACTGCCCAGGGGGCTGGCGGACCGCGAACTTGCGCATCCGGAACTGACCGAATTGCGGCTGGTGGAAACCATGCATCAGCGCAAGGCGCTGATGTCGGATCTCGCCGATGCCTTTATCGCCTTGCCGGGCGGAGTGGGGACATTCGAGGAAATCTTCGAAATCTGGTGCTGGGCGCAGCTGGGGCTTCATCACAAGCCATTTGGCCTGCTGAGCGTCGATGGTTACTACGACAAACTGGTGGCCTTTATTCATCAAAGCCGTGACGAGGGTTTTGTGCGGCCCGAGTATGTCGACATGCTGATGGTGGAGACGGACGCGGGGCGTCTGCTTGCGGCTTTTGAGTCCTACCAGGCACCGGCGGACAAGTGGGGCTAGGCGACGCGCCTTCTCGCCGCTTCAGGCTCTGAAGGCGCCGGGCGATGAGTGGCCCCGGTGCCTGCAGAGTGCTCGGGTATAGCGGTGTCTACTTGCGAATGCCCTCTATATTGAGATCCAGGTGGATGATTTCGGCTGCCGGCCCCAGGTTGTAGTCGATACCGAAGTCCTTCAGTCTGAGCTCGGCAACGCCCTGGAAGCCGGCGCGGTAGCCGCCCCAGGGGTCGTCACCTTCGCCAACCCGGGTCACATTGATCGTGACGGGCTTGGTGACTCCATGCAGACTCAGATCGCCTTTGAGGGTGCCGCTGTTATCACCGTTGGTCTTGTAGGATGTGCTGACAAAGGTGATCTGGGGGTAGGTGGCGACATCCAGAAACTCCGCGCTGCGCAGGTGCTTGTCGCGCTCGGCCTGGTTGGTATCGATGCTGGCAGCCTCGATGCTAATGCTGACGCTGGCGCTGTTGGGGTCGGCGGCATCGTAATTAAAGCTGCCGTCGAAGTCTTCGAACCGGCCGGTGACCCAGCTGAAGCCCAGATGATTGGCCCGAAAATTGATGGAGCCATGGGCGCCTTCGGTGTCGATGACATATTCAGCAGCGTGCAGCGAACTGGCGGCCAGCAGTGTGCCAAGAGCCAGGCTTTTGATCAGGTTTGTGTTCATGGGTTCTCCCGTTTGATTCCAAGAATGCGTGTCAGGGTTGCATCTTTGTCGATGAAATGATGTTTCAGTGCGGCCAGGGCATGTATGCATGACAGTGCGATCAGCGCCGTTGAGCTCCAGTAATGGACTCTGCCGGCCCGATCCGCCTGATGGTGCAACTCGACCGGCAGTGCCGGTACCGTGAACCAGTTGAATACCGCCACGCCACGGCCATCGGCTGTCGACATGAAATAGCCAGAGGCCAGTGCGGCCAGCATCAGCAAATACAACAGTGCGTGGGCGGTGCGGGTCATCAGGCGGGTGACGCGACTGTGGCCGGGCAGGGCGCGGGGGCTGCGATCCGCGCAGCGGCACAGAAGTCGCAGCCCCAGTGCCAGCAGCACAAGCATGCCGGCGCTTCGGTGCCAGTGGGGCAGAGTCTTGTAGTTGGGATCGTAGTAGCTCAAGTCGATTATATAGAGACCCAGGAAGTAAAGTCCGAATATGGCGGCGGCCATAAGCCAGTGCAGGCCAATGATGGGCCAGCCGTAACAGTCGTCGTTGTTTTTGAGATTGAACTTCGCTGCCATGTCGTACCTTTGATGATCCTGCCCGCGGCTGAGCAGGTTAGTCCACTGGGTACAGTATAGGTTCCACAGCCCGGTGAAGCTTGAACACATAGGTGCTCTGCGGGCGGGCGATACATCGATGCCTTTTGGCATTCATTAACATACAGAAGGATGTTTTACCCCATGACATGGATGAGCTGGCTGTCACTCTGCGCCATCTGCCTTGCGGGCGCCATCTCGCCGGGCCCAAGTCTGGCGGTCGTGTTGCGTCATACCCTGGGTGGCGGGTGCAGTCACGGTATCATGACCGGCGCATGTCATGCGCTCGGCGTTGCGCTCTGGGCGCTGGTGACGGTGGCAGGTCTGTCAGTGCTTATCCTGAGTTCAAAGACGCTGTACGCTATTGTGACGCTGGCGGGTGCCGCCTACCTGGCCTGGCTTGGTATCAAAGCGCTGCGAAGTGCCGGCAGCAGCGCGCTGCAAGCCGTGGCGGGTGTGCCGGCCAGCGCGCAGCGGGCCGGGCTCGATGGCTTCATGATCTCGGTGCTCAATCCCAAGCTTGCGGTATTCTTTCTGGCGCTCTTTTCCCAGTTCGTTACCCCTGGCATGTCGCTGGCCGGGCAGGGGGTGATGATCGCGACCGCCGCGGTGATTGACGGGCTCTGGTACTGCCTGATAGCGCTGTTTCTGTCCCGTTCCCGGGTGCTCGCCTGGCTGGCTGTTCGCAGCCGCATGATTGACCGTATCACCGGTGTCATTTTGCTGTTGCTGGCGCTGCGCGTGGTCATGTTTTAGATCGTCAGCGGGAATTTTTCCTTTTGCAATCAAACCTTTTGCATTCTTCATCGAGCTTGGTATACTGCGCGCCTGTCTCGTTCGAGGCTGGTCAGACGACCATGTTATGGTAGCTCTGCTGGTCCTCCCGCAACGATAAACCGTGAATCTGGTCAGGCCCG
>JBFGZM010000145.1:0-8623 GCA_041586815.1 Marinobacterium sp.
GGCCGCACGCACCCGTGCAATGGCCGCAACGGGGTCCGCCAGCTTGCTGTTGATCTCGCCGGAGCTCGGAAAGGCTGCGATACGCTCGGCCACCAGCTCGGACAACGGCTGTCCCTTGTTGCTCAGCAGTTCCGCCACCAGTAACCAGGGAATCATGCCGCTGTCGCAATAGGCGAAATCACGGAAATAGTGATGCGCGCTCATTTCGCCGCCATACACGGCATCCTCAAGCCGCATGCGCTCCTTGATAAAGGCGTGACCCGTTTTGGACAGCACCGGCACACCGCCGGCTCCTTCCACCAGATCAATGGTATTCCAGGTCAGGCGCGGATCATGAATCACGCGGGCGCCGGATTGCTTGTGCAGGAAGGCTTCGGCCAGCAGGCCGACGATGTAGTACCCCTCGATAAACTGCCCATTTTCATCGAACAGAAAGCAGCGATCGAAGTCTCCATCCCAGGCGATACCCATGTCGGCACCCTCGGCGACAACCACATCGGCGGTCTGGGCCCGGTTCTCCTGCAGAATCGGGTTGGGAATGCCGTTGGGGAAGCTGGCGTCCGGCGTGTGGTGTACCTTGATGAATTCTATTGGTGCACCTGCCGCCTGCAGCTGACGCTCGATGGCGTCCAGTGCAGGGCCGGCGGCACCGTTCCCCGCGTTCACCACCAGCTTGAGCGGTTTCAGTGCCTTCACATCGATATAGGACAGCATTTTCGCCGCATAGGCATCCTTGAGATCCTGCTGGCGGTAGCTGCCACGTTCCGCGGGCGCCGCCGGCCAGTCCTGCGCCTCGGCCATGCGCTGCATTTCCTTGAGTCCGGTATCTCCCGAAATGGGCCGGCTGCCTTCACGAACGAGCTTGAGGCCGTTGTAGTCGATGGGATTATGGGACGCGGTGACTTCCACGCCACCGTCCAGTTCCAGGTGCACGGTAGCGAAATAGATCTCCTCGGTACCGACCATGCCAATATCGACAACGTCGACACCGCCATCCTGCAGGCCACGCGACAAGGCCATTTTCAGGGCTTCCGATGTTTCACGGATGTCGCCACCCACCACCACCGAGCGGGGCGAAAACTGCTGCGCAAAAGCACGCCCGATGCGATACACCACGTCCTCGTTCAGTTCGTCACCGAGGCGACCCCGGATATCGTACGCCTTGAAACAGGTCAGTTTTGTCACGTTCACACCCCAGACAATTGTTCAAAAAAGATTAATTCAATGCCGCCCGCCATCCGGCGCAGCCGCCGATAGCAATCAGAGACGGCCGATACCGTAATAGTCGAAACCCTGCGCCCGCAGCAGTGCTGGATCATAGATGTTGCGCCCGTCCACCAGGACTTTTGCCCGCAGCAGCTGTGCCAGACGCCCAAAGTCCGGTGACCAGTACTCGGGCCATTCTGTCAGCAACAGCAGGGCATCGGCGCCCTCAGCCGCATCGTACTTGTCGGCGCAGTATTCCAGCTGCGCAACTTCACCATAGTGTTCCCGAACCTCGGGCAGCGCTTCGGGATCATGCAATCGTACCTGCACACCCTGTGCCAGTAGCGCATCAATGATGCGCAGCGCCGGCGCGTTGTCGATACTTGCAACACCCGGCTTGAATGCCAGCCCCCACAACACCACCGTCTTTCCACTCAGGTCACAGGCGTAGTGCTGCCAGAGCTTGCGAAACGGCAGTTCCATCTGTCGCTGGTTTTCAAGCAACACCGTGTCCAGCAGGGTCGATCGGCGTTTTTCGCTGAACAGGCCGGCCAGGCCCTCAATATACTGGGTGAAGTGCTGGCCACCAAAACCGCAGCCTGGAGCCAGATAGTGTCGGCCAATACGCTCGTCCGAGCCCATGCCCTGGCGCACCACCTCAATATCAACACCCAGCAGATCCGCAAGATTTGCCAGCTCATTGATATACCCCAGCCGCAGCGCCAGCATGCCGGTGATCGCGAACTTGGAAAATTCTGCTTCACGCCGGGTCATCAGCTGCAGGCTCTGCACGCCCCCGGAAAATGGTCGCAACAGGGCTTTGAGAAGTGCCAGCGCAGCGCTGTCTTCGCACCCGACAAGCAAACGCTCCGGCCGACCGAACTGCTCCAGAGCGCGCCCCTGCTGCAGGGTATCAGGCAGGCAAAGGACTGCCTGACCGATATCGTGATCCAGCAAAGCCTGCAGCCTGTCGCTGGCACCAATGCCAAAATTGCTCTGATTAACCAGCAGCAGCGGTGTCTTGCCGCCCTGCGCCAGACGCTGCACCAGTGCGGCGGCCTGGTCTTCTTCATCCGGCGCCATGGCCAGCCAGTGAATGTCCGCCGCTAGACACTGATCATCGGATTCGGCCCGCAAATGGCCCTGCGCTTCTGCACTTTCAAGCAATGCCATCAGGCCGGGCTCCGCCCGCACGCTGCTTTGACCAGGTCGTGCCCCCCCGTTTGCGGCGGTGCCACTGTGTCTGACGACAGACACATCGTTTCCAAAGGCCGCCAGCTGCGCCACGGCCACCCAGGCGGCGAGTTCATCCCCCCAGACTGCAATTCTCATCGTTCCGTTTCCATCCATTGTAGTGCACCGCTCCATGCCATCAGGAGCCATTTCATGACGTGCCCCCCCGGCGTGCACCGATTGCCGCCAGCAAGCCATTGGTCGCCTGATCAAAGGCCGCACCTGGCTGATCAGCGCTGTCTAGCACCTCCAGCAGCTGCGTCGCCATAGTCTTGCCCAGCTCAACCCCCCACTGGTCAAACGGGTTGATACCCCAGATCACCGACTGCACAAATACCTTGTGTTCGTACAGTGCGATCAACGCGCCCAGCGCCCGAGGCGTCAACTCGTCCAGCAGAATAACGGTACTGGGCTGATTGCCGCGATAGCGCTGCCAGGGTTTGGAGTTGTCCTGCCCGCTACCAAGCGCTGCATCACCCAGGGCCAGTACCCGGGCCTGGGCCAGGCAGTTGGCCAGTGCCAGCTGATGCTGACGCTGCAACGTTTCGCGCTGACCGGTATAACGCCGCGCCGATACCACAAAGTCACACATCACGGGCTCGGTGCCCTGGTGCAGCAACTGATAGAAAGCGTGCTGTGCATTGGGGCCCACTTCACCCCAGAGCACCGGACAGGTGCGGTGGGGGCTGGCGGAGCCATCACGGCGCACACTCTTGCCGTTGCTCTCCATTTCCAGCTGCTCGAGATAGGCCGGCAAATGGGCCAGGCGACCGTCGTAGGGCAGGATCGCATGGGCATGAATATCCAGAAAATTGATGTTCCAGATCCCGGTCATCGCCAGCAGTACCGGCAGATTCTGCTGCAGCGGCGCCCGCCTGAAATGTTCATCCATCGAGTGCGCACCAGCCAGCAGCTGCTGGAAGTTGTCGGTGCCAATCTTCAGCGCAATGGGCAGGCCAATGGTCGACCACATCGAATAGCGCCCGCCGGTCCAGTCCCAGAAATGCAGCTGACTGGTATCGGGAATACCCCACTGGCAGGCCTTTTCGGGTGATGCCGTCACCGCGATAAAGTGCCGACTGACCAGTACTTCATCCGGCAGATCGCTGGCATCCTGCAACCAGCGGCGTGCCGTCGCGGCGTTGGCCAGAGTATCGATGGTAGTGAATGACTTGGACGAGACGATAAAGAGGGTCGTGGCGGGGTTCAGCTGTTCCAGCAGCGCTGCCAGCTGACTGCCATCCATGGAGGAGACAAAGTGCACCTCGATGCTTTCAGCCTGTTCGGGCTCAAATTCATCCAGCGCCTTGCAAGCCATCATGGGACCGAGATCCGAACCTCCCACACCGATGTTCACCACCGTATCGATGGGCTCACCGGTATAGCCGCGCCATTGACCGTGATGCAGCAGGTCGACCATCTGCGCCATGCGGGCAAGGTTGGCGTGTACCTTGGGCACAACATCCTCACCGGCAACCTCAAGGGTCCCGCTGGCCGGCAGACGCAATGCCGTGTGCAGCGCCGGACGCTGTTCGGTGTTGTTGACCGCCTCGCCCTGAAACAGGGCCTCGATCCAGCCCGGCAGATCACAGGCCCGCGCCAGCGACACCAGCCCATCGACCGTCTGCGGCAGCAGGCGCTGACGGGACAGGTCCAGCAACAGATCTTCGTGGGCGAAGTTAAGGGATTCAAAACGACCGGCATCCGCCAACAGATCCTTCAGATGACGGGACTTCAGCTCGGCGGCGTGGGATTCCAGCGCCCGCCAGGCAACATCACTGTTCAACAATGACTCCTCAGGGGTACCTGTGTGCCCCATATTTGATAACCATAAACCTTGACCGCCAGGTTCCCTGGCCTCGCAAGACAGCCCGGCAGGCAACACGACAGATCCGGGTCTGCTCCCTGTAATCTCACCACTGATTCTCAAACGACCGCGTTACAACAGCATGATCTTCAATCAACTGTCGAAAACGCAATGCAAGGCGCGGGCCAATGATACCCGTCGACCAGGTCAGCGTGAACTGCTGTTTGCTCAGGAGGCGGGCTCGCTCAGCGCCGGCCAATGCATGCTGCTGCGGCCGTGGACCACAAAGAACGGGTTGAGCAGGCAGCCGGTATCGGCATAACTGAGCGGTGTGCCATCGAGCCCGATCACGGCACCGCCGGCCTGCTCTACCACCGCCTGGGCGGCGGCGGTATCCCACAGACAGGTGGGGCCCAGGCGCGGATAGACATCCGCACGCCCTTCTGCCACCAGGCAGAACTTGAGCGAGCTGCCGATCGCCTCTGTCTGACAGGGCCCAAGCCGGGCCAGCCAGCGTGCGGTCGGGGCATTGGCATGGGACCGGCTCCCGACCACTTTCCAGGGCATGCCGGACCGATGCTCAGCCACCGCAATGGGCCGTCGCTCGCCCGCGGCATCCCGCTTGAATGCCCCAAGGCCCCGCGCACCCATGTAGGCCAGGCCCTGCACCGGCACCCATACGACACCAAGCACCGCCCGGCCCTGCTCGATCAGGGCGATATTGACGGTAAACTCGCCATTGCGCTTGATAAACTCCCTGGTGCCATCCAGCGGGTCCACCAGCCAGTATCGGCCCGCGGCATCGGCACCGGCAAAGCTCGCCGTATCCTCCTCCGACAGAATCGGCAGTGCTGGCGTCAGCGCCGCCAGGCGGGTCACAATCAGGCGGTGCGCTGCGCTGTCGGCCTCGGTCAAGGGCGACTGGTCGGCCTTGAGGACCACGGCAAAATCACGCTGGTACACCGCCATGATGGCGCCCGCAGCCTCACGGGCAATATTTTCGACCTGATCAAGCAACGTTTGGGTCAGTTGCATGGTCGCTCCCCCTCTTTCCGTCTGCATGCAAAGCAACAGTTAGGCGTATGCCTGTAGCGGCTACTGCGGCGAGAGCCGCAAGCCAAGGGCGCCATACTCGGGCACCCGGCCCTCAAGCACGAGGGTGCCATCCGGCTGACGGCGAAACAGGCGCACCTGCTGCTCACTTTCGCCGTCCCGCTGCATCAGGTGCAGCATCAGCTTGCCGCTCGACAGCCAGCGCCAGCTGCCGTCCCGGCGCACCGGCTCAGAACCATCATGCACATCCTCGCTCAGGCTGGCCCCGCCCTCTGCGCTCAATTCAAGCACGGTGCTGTGCGTTGGGCCCTCGGCGGTTACCAGCGTACGGGAATAACGGCCAGCCAGTGCCGCACGGGTCAGGTCACCGTAGCGACCACAACCCCGGTAGCGGCGACCGTCAAGCCGCATATCCACGCTCAGACCGTACCAGACGCCCGATGCGTCCTCGCAACCAGACTCGCGCAGTCGCAGGTCAACATCGTGCCCCTTGCCATCCGGCGTCTGCAGATGACCCTCCCAGCGGGACTGTGCGCCCCGCCAGGTGCTGGTCGGCACTACCTTGAAGATAAATCGCATGCGCCGGCTCTGATCCCGCACCTCAACACGGTCACCGAACAGATCCGCTGCCCAGTCCGGCGCAGTGCCGGCGGCTCGCAACCTGATGCCATCGAGTTCCGCGGCGCAGGCACGGCTGTCACCTCCGACGAGCAGCAACCTTTGCACCTCTCCAGCCTCGCTGGCCTTGAGCTCCATATACAGTGGCAACCCTGGCAAGACTGCCTGTGCCTGGTAACGGGCCGCCAGCAAGCCCTGGGGGTCGCTGAGTAACCGGCGGTGACGCGAGTAGCAGGGATGCATCACCCAGCTGTCCCCGTCCTGGGTCACTTCCCCCCGATAAAACAGCTGCTCGCCATCATCCGCCGCCCCTGGCTTCACAGCGCAGCCAGCTAGCCAGAATAGCGCCAGCAGGAGGCACGCCGCACCTGCTCGAAAAATATCCATATTGAATGCTACTTGTTGGTTGGAGGCTCCACGAGGTAACCGATAATAGCCGCATATGCTGGCAGGAAACCACCCATGGTCAAACCGGTCAAGTTCGTTCGCGCCAAAGTCGTCATGTCAGCGATAACCCCATACTGGCGTTCAGTCTGAGGCCGGACCGCCATCAATAACCCGGGACCCGGCAACCCGGCGAAAGTGCCGGCCCGCAGTTGCTCGCCAATCAGGCCATCGGCTGACCTTGCATCAGCACCCGCCGCTGGGCAAACTGGGGCCTCCTGCCCCTGATGTATTCGAATCTTCACCGGCAGACTCCGCCAGGGGAGCAGCACCTATCCTCAGCTAATGCCATCAGACGAGACCGGAATCCACCATGCGCTTGATCACCTTCGAACACCAGGGCCGTCAGTCCATCGGCGCCCTGATTGACGACCGCATCATTGATGCCGCCACCGACCCCGGGCTCCCCGGCGACATGCTTGCCCTGCTGACGGCAGGGAAACCGGCATTGCAGCGACTGAAACAGCTCGCCGAGAACCCCGACGGTGCGATCGCGCTGGATCAGGTCCGCTTGCTGGCGCCGATACCGCGCCCCGGAAAATTCCTTGGTGTGGGCCTGAATTATGCCGATCACATTGCCGAAACCGGTCTTGCCACACCGGAGTTCCCGACCATTTTCAACAAGCAGACCAGCTGCGTTATTGGCCCGGACGAAGCCATTCACAAGCCCAGAGTATCGGACAAACTCGACTACGAGGGTGAACTGGCCATCGTCATCGGCCGGCGCTGCCGCCATGTACCGCTGGAAAAGGCGGCCAGCGTGATTGCCGGATACACCATCGCCAATGATGTGTCAGTGCGTGACTGGCAGGTCAAGTCCCCAACCTGGACGCTCGGAAAATCCTTTGATACCCATGGCCCCATCGGCCCCTGGATAGAGACCGGCGAAGACCTGGACCCGCACAACCTCGAACTGCGCACCTGGGTCAATGACGAGTTGCGCCAGCACAGCAACACCCGCCACCTGATCTTCAACTGTTACCAGCTCATCGCTACCCTCTCCACCGTCTGTACTCTGGAGCCTGGCGATATTATCGCTACAGGCACCAGCTCCGGCGTCGGCGTTGCCATGAAGCCCCGCGGCTACATGAAAGCGGGCGACCGGGTGCGGGTCGAGATCGAGGGAATCGGTGAATTGTGCAACCCCGTTATCGAAGAACCGGACACTCGCTGCTATTAATTAAGGACTGCCGCCCGCTGGGGCGGCGTCCACCAGCGAGGGTTTCTCATGTCGGAACATGTCTACAAGCTCATCGAGGTCGCAGGCTCGTCCACCGTCGGCTACGACGATGCCATTCAGAAAGCCGTCAGCAAGGCCGCTGCGTCCCTGGATAATCTTGACTGGTTCGAGGTCAAGGAAATGCGCGGCCACATCCAGGATGGCAAGGTCGCGCATTTTCAGGTCGTGGTAAAGATCGGTTTCAGGCTCGACTGAACGCTGCCACATGGACGTGCCGGGCATGTGCCCGGCACGGGTAACCGCAACGCCCCTGCTCCCTGCCTCCCTGCTGAGGCGATGCCAGAACCGCTGTTTTTGTCCTTTGCTGTGATCTTGCAAGACTTCTGTCTCGGATAGGCAACAGCATTCACCCCGCGGTGATTGACCAGCATCACCGCACGCCAGACCAGCATCCAGAAAATATACATAAGTATTTGTTATTAAATGAATAATCATTCTATGGCGCGGTTCTTGATAAACAGATGGCAGCAAGGGCTACAGCAGCCCTGCAGTATCTGACAAGGAGTGCAATCATGCAGAAATCTGCCCTGTTACTGTGGGCTATCATTGTCGCCGCCGCGACACTGGGTGTCGCCAATGAAGCCCTCAAGCCCCGCCCAGCGCAACCGGCGGACATAGAGTCCAGAATTCCAGCGCCTGCAGAGGGCAGCCAGCTGAGTGCTCCGCGATCCAATCCTGTAGGCTCGATGGGTGCTGATACGGCTTATATTTTTCTGCCACCCCCGGATACCTTCCCCATCGACGAGCGCGCTGACCCCAGCCCCATTCCGGACAATCTGGCCTGATGGCAGGCGTCTGAACACGAGTAGTGCGACTGCCGCTGCGCCCGTACGCTGCAGGCCTGAAGCTCTTTGGCTTTCCGGAACCCCATGTATCCATTTAGAGACATCTTATCTAGTTGATAAATAAAGATATTTATTGGCACACTCGGCAACTGTATGCGTATGGAGACATTAATTGGCCCGAACTTGACCCGCACGCCGGTGACAGGCCCCAGATTTTGTTGGTACCCCACGTAATCA
>JBFGZM010000146.1:0-8551 GCA_041586815.1 Marinobacterium sp.
CAGGGTTGCAACCATGCCAGTAATCAGAAAATCGAACAAGCTGATCAACGTCTGCTATGACATCCGCGGCCCTGTCCTGCAGGAAGCCAAGCGGCTGGAAGAAGAAGGCCACCGCATTCTCAAGCTGAATATCGGCAATCCTGCCCCCTGGGGCTTTGAAGCCCCGGAAGAAATCGTGCAGGACGTCATCCACAATCTGCCCTCGGCCCAGGGGTACTGCGACTCCAAGGGGCTGTTTTCCGCCCGCAAGGCCGTCATGCAGGAGACCCAGCGCAAGGGCATCCGCAACGTCACCATTGAGGACATCTATATCGGCAACGGCGTATCCGAGCTGATCGTCATGGCCATGCAGGGCCTGCTCAACGATACCGACGAAATGCTGATCCCCTCGCCCGACTACCCACTCTGGACGGCTGCTGTAAGCCTTTCCGGCGGCAATCCGATTCACTACGTCTGCGACGAGCAGGCGGACTGGTTTCCGGACATCGACGACATGCGCAGCAAGATTACCAAGCGCACCAAGGGTATTGTGGTAATCAACCCCAACAACCCCACCGGAGCGCTCTACCCGCTGGAACTGCTGCAGCAGATCATCGACCTGGCCCGCGAACACGACCTGATCCTGTTTGCCGACGAGATCTACGACAAGATTCTGTACGATGGCCATGAGCATGTATCCCTCGCCTCCCTCGCCGACGACGTGCTCTGCATTACCTTTAACGGCCTTTCCAAGACCTATCGAGCGGCAGGCTTTCGCTCCGGCTGGCTGATCGTCAGCGGCCCCAAGCACCAGGCACGGGACTACATCGAAGGCCTGGACATGCTCGCCAGCATGCGCCTGTGTGCCAACGTACCGGCCCAGCACGCCATTCAGACGGCGCTTGGCGGCTACCAGAGCATCAACGAACTGACCGTGCCGGGCGGGCGCCTGTATGACCAGATGGACAGCGCCTGGCGCCTGATCAACGACATCCCCGGAGTGTCCTGTGTCAGACCCAAGGCCGCCATGTACCTGTTCCCGAAACTGGATCCGCAGATGTACCCCATCCACAATGACGAAAAAATGGTGCTCGACCTGCTGCAGCAGCAGAAGGTGCTGGTGGTTCAGGGCAGCGGTTTCAACATGACCGATACGCAGCACTTCCGCGTCGTTTTCCTGCCGCGCCAGGATGAACTCGAAGACGCCATCCACCGCCTGGCCGACTTCCTGCGCCTCTACCGGCAATAAAGCCGCCAATCAAAGCACAGCCATGCCAGAGCCTGACCCGGGCGTCATTCTCTGGCATGCTGGCAAGATATCAAGCGTCGATTCATCAGAATAACAAGGCTGGAATTCACCATGACCCAACCTCTGTGGCGATACCTGCTGCTGTCACTACTGCTGCTGGCCGTCAGCACCCCGGGACTGGCGGCGGCCGTCACTCAGGAACAGGCCCGGCAGAACAGCACCGGCCAGGTCGCCCAGATGAGCGACGGCGAAGTACGCCAGATGCTGATTCAGCAACTCGAACAGCAAAGCATTGCCAGCATGCCCAATCCCTATGATGCCCTGCAAGCCATGCCGGCACCGACCAACGACTTCGAAAGCCGCCTTGACCTGCTGCGCCTGAGCCTGAATCGCTGGCCGCAACAGCAGCAGGCTTTCTGGAACTCCCTCACCGACCAGCGTGGCTGGGAGGGTTTCAGCGATCTGATGATTGCCTTCGCGCTGATGCTGCTGTCAGGTCTGGCCGCTGAAGGCCTTCTGGGCTGGAAGCTCAGGCGCATGTCAGCCGACATTTCCCGCCAGCAGTGCCAAAACCTGTCCACCAGCGTGGGCTACCTCTTCCTGCAGTCGGCGCTGAACCTGGTGCGTCTGGGCGCCTTTGTACTCGGCGCCCTCGCCCTGCCGGTACTGGCCTACGACCCCGGCACCGGTCTGCGCCCGACCCTGATGGCCCTGCTGATCGCCGTCAGCATCATCCGTCTGGTGAGCATTCTGTCTCGTTCACTGCTCGCGCCCTACGCGCGAGGCATCCGCCCGTTTCGCATGGAGTGCCACAATGCCCAGAACATCCATTACTGGATAATCGGCTTCGCCATCACCTATGTCATCGTCACCCGCGGCCTGTCTCTGGTGTACCACCACGGCATTGAGCCCATACTGTCGGCTATCACCGTACCGGCTGGCGGCCTGCTGCTGAACCTCATCGTCATTGCTTTCGTCTGGCACCACCGTCATACCATCACCCAGTTGTTCACCGACCCTGAAGCGGATCCGGCCTCCTCCATGCGCCAGACACTGCGCCAGAACTGGCCGATGCTGGCCACCCTCTGGCTGATGCTGCTGTGGGGCATCTGGAGTTACCACGTTTTTATCGGCAATTATGAAACCGCCCGCAGCGTCGACCCGGTGTGGTGGCTGACGCTGGGTTTTATCCTGATCGATCGCCTGCTGTACGCGTTTTTGCAACGCATGTGCCAGTTTCCCTGGCTGCAGAGCCACACCTTTGAGCAGCGCTCACGCCACTTTATCCGCATCGTACAGAACGGCACTCGCCTGATATTGCTTGGCGCCACCCTGTTTTTCCTCAGTGAAATCTTCGGTTTTTCGTCCATGTCGATGCTGAAAGAGACCCTCGTGCAACGCAGCCTGGGCGTTGCCATCGACATTATCACCATCCTGCTGCTGGCCTACATCTGCTGGCAGGTGATCCAGTCGGCCATTGAACGGCGCCTGCCTGAACCGCAAAACAATGATGCCATGGCCAGCCTCGACGGCGAAGGCGGCGCAGAAGGCGCCTCCCGGGCCGAAACCCTGCTGCCACTGGTGCGCAGCTTTACCTCTGTCATTCTGGTGATAGTGGTGGTACTGATGGCCCTGAGTGTGACCGGCATCGAAATCGGCCCGCTGCTCGCCGGCGCCGGCGTCGTGGGCATCGCCATCGGCTTTGGCGCCCAAAAGCTGGTGCAGGACATACTGTCCGGTATTTTCTTCCTGCTGGACGATGCCTTTCGCCGGGGCGAGTATATCGAGGCCGCCGGCTTGCGTGGCACCGTAGAGCAGATTTCGCTGCGTTCCATGCGCCTGCGTCATCATCTGGGTGCCGTGCAGACCATTCCCTACAGCGAAATTGCCACGGTAAAGAACCTGTCACGGGACTGGGTCACCATGAAACTTGAGTTCCGCCTGCCCTACGACACCGATATCGAGCAGGTACGCAAGATTATCAAGAAGGTCGGACAGGGCATGCTCGATGACCCCGAGATAGGCCCGCAGCTACTGCTGCCGCTCAAGTCCCAGGGCGTGATGCGGGTTGAGGAATCGGCGCTGATCTTTCGCATGAAGTTCACCTGCAAACCCGGTGAACAGTGGGTTATCCGCCGTGAAGCCTACCGCCAGGTGAAAGACGCACTGGAAGCCAACGGCATTCGCTTTGCCCACCGCTCGGTTCATGTGCTGCTGCCGGACGCCCCAGCCGCCCAGGCATCGGACCAAACCGACGCCACGCGTCTTGGTCTGGCAGGTGCCGCCGCCCAGGCCGCGCTGCATCCGGACCTGCTGAAGAGTAACCGGATCGATGATGACCACGGCAAGAACCTCTACGAGGACGACAGTTCTGCCTGAACCACACCCCCGCCGCACCGGCCATGGCTATACAAGCCCCGAGCCGGTGCATTACTATGGCCGCCAGAAATGGACGCAGCTGCATAAGGCAATAGTTTGAAAAACCGTCGCTTGCTGATCTACAGCCACGATTCCTTCGGTCTCGGCCACCTGCGCCGCTGCCGTGCGCTGGCCCATGCCATGGTGGATGCCTACAAGGGACTCTCGGTGCTGATCATGACCGGCTCCCCCATTATCGGGCGCTTCGACTTCAAGGCCCGGGTGGATTTTGTCCGCATCCCCGGTGTCATCAAGCTGCACAATGGCGACTACACCTCCCTGGCGCTGCATATCGATCTTGCCGATACCCTGGCACTGCGCGAAAGCATTATTCTCAATACGACCAAGGCCTTCGCACCGGACATTTTTCTGGTCGACAAGGAACCCCTGGGGCTCAAGGGCGAAGTGCACTCCACGCTTGAAATGCTCAAGGATACGCCGACCCGCACCATCCTCGGCCTGCGGGATGTCATGGATGCACCGGACCTGCTGACCGCCGAGTGGCACAAGAAAGGCATTTTTGGTGAGCTGGAGCGCCTCTACGACGAACTCTGGGTATATGGCCCCCGCGCCATGGGAAACCCGCTGAGCAGCCTGCCCATCGCGGCTGAAACGCTGGAGCGGATGCGCTATACCGGCTATCTGCGCCGCGAGATTCCCGAGGTCGCCAATACCGTGGATTCCGCCTCACCCGAACAGCCGTATATTCTGGTGACACCGGGCGGCGGCGGCGATGGCATCGAGATGACCGACTGGGTATTGCGCGCCTACGAATCCGGTGCAGACTTGCCCTGGCGCGCCCTCTTTGTGCTCGGCCCCTTTATGCCCCAGGCCGAACGCCAGCAGTTTTTGCAACGCGCAGAGGCGCTGACTAACGTCGACATGATCACCTTCGACGCACAACTCGAGCGGCTGATGGCCAATGCCAGCGCCGTCATCGCCATGGGCGGCTACAATACCTTCTGCGAAATCCTCTCCCTCGACCGCCCGGCATTGATCCTGCCCCGCAGCTATCCCCGCAAGGAGCAGCTGATCCGGGCGCAGAATGCCGCCGCCCTGAACCTGATCAGCCTGGTGGATACCGACGGCGAACGCACTACCGCCGAGATGATCGAGGCACTGCAGCAACTGCCACAGCAATCACCGCCTGGCGTTGCCGACAAGGCCGAATGGCTCGGCGGCCTCGACAGCGTCACCAAGCGGGTAGGTGAGATATTCGACCAGGCTCCCGCATGAGTGCAGCACGCCCAACCCCCGCGCGGGTTCTGTTTTATGTACAACACTTGCTGGGCGTAGGCCACCTGCGCCGGGCGGCGCTGCTGTGCGAAGCCCTGAGCGAGGCGGGACTTGATGTGCAGATGGTGCTGGGTGGCGAACCGGTGCCTTCGATCCGCTTCCCGGGCGCTCAATGCCATTACCTGCATCCGCTGCGGGTACAGGATGCCGACTTCGCCACTCTGGTAGATGCCGCCGGCACCCCCCTGGATGACAATATGCGTGCTCACCGCCGCGACCAGCTGCTGGCACTGGCGGCCCGAATTCAGCCCGATGTTATCATTACCGAACTGTTTCCCTTTGGCCGGCGCCAGATGCGCTTTGAACTGCGACCGCTGCTGAGCTGGGCAGCTCAGCAGCCCAGCCCCCCGCTGCTGATCTGCTCGCTGCGCGACATTGTGCAACAGCGCAGCCCGCAGCGGGAACAGGAAACCCTGCAACTGATCGACAGCCATTATCATCGTGTCTGGGTTCACGGCGATACTCGCTTCGCCACCCTGGATGCCAGCTATCATCTGGCACCCCAGCTGGGCGATCGGCTGCATTACACTGGCTATATTGCACCCAGAGCCCCCGGGCCTCGCCCGCGCCACGGCGTCATTGTCTCGGCTGGCGGTGGCGCCGTTGGCCTGCGCCTGCTGCAAGCGGCCATCGCCGCCCACCGCAATGGCCTGCTACCGGGACGTCCCTGGACGCTGATCGCAGGGCCCAACCTGCCACAGGCGGATTTTGACCAGCTACAGCAGTCGCTGCACGCCCCCGAACTGCAGCTCATACGCTTTTGCAACGACTTTGTCAGCCGCCTGGCCGGCGCCGAACTGTCAATTTCCCAGGCTGGCTACAACACGGTGATGGATCTGCTGGTCAGTCAGGTGCCGGCGGTCGTCGTACCCTATATCGGCGGCGGCGAAACAGAACAGATCAGCCGCGCCCGGCAACTGGCTAATGCCGGGCGCGTCAGTGTCGCCGACGAAGCCGGACTCTGTGCCGACAGTCTCAGTCGCGCAGCGCAGCAAGCCCTGGCCGCAACCGGTGATACCGACTATTCCAGGGCGCCGCTTCGCCTTGATGGTGCCCACGATGCCGCGGCCGACCTGCTGCACCTGCTTGCAGGCCGGGAAACATGACCTCCTGGCAGGCATTGCAACAGGAGCTGGAACACTGGGCTGCGCCTGCGACCTTCTGGTGGCGCGACGACGATGCCATCGCCCCAGGCCCGGCTCTTGACCGGCTGATCGACATCACCCAACGCCACGATATCGACCTGAGCCTTGCCGTTATTCCAGCCCTTTGCACCGAGGCGCTGGCCCGGCGCCTGGCCCATGAGCCCCGCGTCTGGGTATTGCAGCACGGTTACGATCACAGCCCCCATGCCGGGCCCGGCGAGCGCAAGCGCGAGCTGGGCGGCCCGCGCCCTCGGGCCGAAATTCTGCAGCAGCTCAAAGCCGGACAACAACGCCTGCAGCAGCTGTTTGGCACCCAGGCGCTGGACATCCTGGTGCCACCCTGGAACCGTATCGATGCCGACCTGCTGCCGCTGCTACCAGCGCTCGGGTATGAGCGCCTTTCCGTACTGGGGCCACGACAGCCGGAACCTGCCGGGGTGGCACAGATCAATGTACATATCGACATTATCGACTGGCGCGAGCGCCGATTTGCCGGCACGGACCAGGTGCTCGGACCCATTATCGCCAACCTGCAGGCCCGGCGACTGGGCCAGGTTGATGCGCGCGAACCCTGCGGACTGATGACCCACCATCTGGATCACGATGCCGCCTGCTGGGCCTTCCTCGAGCAGCTGACCGACGTCCTGACCGCCTCAGGGCAGGTAGAATGGATCAAAGGCCCCGCGCTGCTGCACAGCTGATGCAGCCCGACTAAACCCGGCCATTCAAGGAGTACCGCTTGAGCCGACAGATCACCCTCGTACTGAAAGGCTACCCCCGCCTGTCGGAAACCTTTATCGCCCAGGAAATACGCGCGCTGGAGCTGCGAGGCCTGCACATCACCCTCGCCTCCCTGCGCCACCCCACCGACAAGACCACCCACCCGATACACGACGAGATTCAGGCACCGGTACTCTACCTGCCCGAATACCTCCACCAGGAGCCGCTGCGGGTGCTCAGAGGCTGGTGGAAGGCGCGTCGCATGCCGGGCTATCGCATCTGCCTGCAGCGCTGGTGGCAGGACCTGAAACGCGATTGCAGCCGCAACCGCCTGCGTCGCCTGGGCCAGGCACTGGTGCTGGCCGCCGAACTGCCACCGGGCACCGAGCAGCTCTACGCCCACTTTCTGCACACGCCAGCCTCCGTAACGCGTTACTGCGCCCTGCTCACCGGGCTGCCCTGGAGTGCTTCGGCCCACGCCAAGGACATCTGGACCAGCGAGGCCTGGGAACTGCGCGAGAAGCTGGCGGAGCTTTCCTGGCTGGCCACCTGCACCGGCGCCAATCACACTTACCTGCAGGGGCTCGCCGCCGATCCGTCACGCGTGCACCTGGTTTACCACGGGCTGGATCTGCGGCGGTTTTCGGCCCCGGCCAGCACGCCTCAGCAACGCGATGCCCGCCAGACCCAGGACCCTGTCCGACTGATTTCGGTAGGCCGAGCAGTCGCCAAGAAAGGCTACGATGACCTGCTGAGCGCGCTCGCGGCCCTGCCCGCCAGTTGCGCCTGGCACCTCACCCATATCGGCGGTGGCCCACTATTGAAAAGCCTGAAACAGCAGGCCCAGGCGCTGGGTATCGACAAGCATATCCAGTGGCTTGGCGCCCTGCCCCAGCAGCAGGTACTGGAAAGCTACCGCACCTCGGACCTGTTCGTGCTGGCCAGCAAGATCGTCGATGATGGCGATCGAGACGGCCTGCCCAATGTACTGATGGAAGCCCAGAGCCAGGGCCTGTGCTGCCTGAGCACGACCATCTCCGGTATACCTGAACTGATCGAGCATGGCAGCACCGGCTGGCTGGTGGAGCCCGGCGACTCCGCCTCACTGGCCGATGCCCTGCAGCAGCTGCTGCAAGACCCCGAGTTGCGCACCCGCCTCGGCCAGGCCGGGCAGCGACGTGTGCAGCAGGTGTTCGATGTTGAGCGCGGCATTGACCAGCTCTGCGAGCTGTTCGATCTGCCGGTAATATCCGGCCGACCTGCAACCGCGCCCGTTCAGCCCTGTCATTGCGATCACTGAGCCGCTGATGCCTTCCCCTGTCGCCTTCTATGCGCCCCTCAAGGCCCCGAACCACCCCAACCCCTCGGGTGACCGGCTACTGGCCAGGTTGCTGATGGGCGCACTGAAAGAGGCCGGCTTCGATGTCCGCCTGGCCAGTACCCTGCGCAGCCGGGATGCCAGCGGCAATCCTGCCCGCCAGCTGCGCATGGCGCAACTGGGCGAAGCCCTGGCGGCACGGCTGATTCGCCACTGGCAGCACCAGCAGTGGCAGCCCCAACTCTGGTTCACCTACCACCTGTACTACAAGGCACCGGACTGGATTGGCCCCGCCGTGTGCCGGCAACTGGGCATCCCCTACGTCTGCGCCGAAGCGTCCTGGGCGGCAAGCCGCGCCAACGGGCCCTGGGCGCTGTCTCACCAAAGTGTGGGTGAAGCACTTGCCCTGGCTAAACGCATTTTTAC
>JBFGZM010000147.1:0-8450 GCA_041586815.1 Marinobacterium sp.
ATCAATGGTTTCAGCCGCCAGCTTGGCGTTCAGCGCCGCGCCTTCGAGGGAATCCTTGCGTGCGTTCAGGACATCCTGCAACGCCTGCTTGGCTTCGTTGATGCGCGCACCTGCCTGCGGACGCTCTTCCGCGGACAGCTGCCCCAGCCCTTTCAGCAGCTGAGTAAGATGACCTTTCTTACCGAGATACTGAACACGGACCTGATCCAGATCCTGAGTACTCGCAGCCTGCTCCACGGCAGCAATGCCCTGTGCCAACAGGGGCTCAATGTTTTCCATTACCGGCTCCAAAAGAAAATAGGGGAAGAGCTTGCACCCTTCCCCTATTCGGTTCGATCAATTACCTACAAGAGGCGGGTTTGCCTTACGCCAGAGCAGCTTTCGCTTTCTCGACGACAGCAGTAAACGCGCCCTGCTCGTGTACAGCCAGATCAGCCAGGACCTTGCGGTCGATTTCGATGCTGGCTTTTTTCAGACCGGCAATCAGACGGCTGTAAGACATGCCGTTGATGCGGGCTGCCGCGTTGATACGGGCAATCCAAAGAGCGCGGAACTGACGCTTACGTTGACGACGGTCGCGGTACGCGTACTGACCTGCTTTGATAACCGCCTGTTTGGCAACACGGAATACACGGCTACGAGCACCGTAGTAACCCTTTGCCTGCTTCAATACTTTCTTGTGACGACGACGTGCTTGCACACCACGTTTTACACGAGCCATTGCAATACCTTCCTAAAATTCTGTTAAAACCAAGCGTCTAAATAAAGACTTAGATGTACGGCAGCATGCGCTTAACGAGTGCCTTGTCCGCTGCATGAACCTGCAGCATCGGACGCAGCTGACGCTTACGCTTGGTGCTTTTCTTGGTCAGAATGTGGCTTTTGAAGGACTGCTTGTGCTTGAAGCCGTTGGCAGTTTTCTTGAAGCGCTTGGCAGCGCCACGGTTTGACTTGATCTTAGGCATTTCCAAAATCCCCACGCATTCGTTAAGTTGTGTTCACCCGAATGACCGCAAAACCCGCTACCGCTTCCATGCAGAAGCAATTGCGGGCGCTGCATAATTCGAATTACTTTTTCTTCTTCGGAGCAATGACCATGGTCATCTGACGGCCTTCCATCTTCGGACGCTGTTCAACGACACCCAGCTCTTCCAGGTCTTTTTCGACCCGTAACATCAGCTGCATGCCCAGTTCCTGATGGGCCATCTCGCGACCACGAAATCTCAAGGTCACTTTCGCCTTGTCTCCGGCTTCAAGGAAACGTACCAGGTTGCGCAGTTTTACCTGGTAATCCCCCTCTTCCGTCCCAGGACGGAATTTCACTTCCTTGACCTGCATCTGAACCTGCTTTTTCTTGGCCAGGTTCTGCTGCTTCTTCGCTTCGTACTGATGCTTGCCGTAATCCATCACCTTACAGACGATGGGGTCGGAGTCTGCTATCTGTACGAGGTCAAGGCCCGCTTCCTGAGCTGCCTCAAGAGCATCCTTAATCGATACTATTCCAATCTGGCTACCGTCGGGGCCGATCAGCCGACACTCATTAGCTCGAATATTGTCGTTGATCGATGGGCGTTTCTCGCCGCGTCTATTATCGCGCCTGATGGTACTATCTCCTGCTCAGATTAATACTGGCGTCCCTTCCGGGTCACATCTTGTGACAGAAGGGCTACGAACTCTTCGATTGACAAGGTACCCAGGTCCTCGCCCGAGCGAGTACGCACTGCCAGGGAACCTGATTCTACTTCCTTATCGCCTACAACCAGCAGGTATGGAACCTTCTGGAGTGTGCGCTCGCGGATTTTAAAGCCGATCTTCTCGTTTCTCAAGTCCGCTTGTGCCCGGAAGCCCTTATCTTCAAGAAGTTGCGCCACTTTTTTACTATATTCAGCCTGTTTGTCGGTAATGTTGAGTACCGCAACCTGCTGTGGTGCCAACCAGGTCGGCAATGCGCCGGCGTAGTTCTCGATCAGAATACCGATAAATCGCTCGAAAGATCCGAGGATTGCTCGGTGCAACATGACCGGAGTCTCTCGCTCACCCGCTTCATTCACGAACTGGGCACCCAAACGGCCCGGCATCGAGAAATCGACCTGTATAGTACCGCACTGCCACACACGACCAAGACAATCTTTCAAAGAAAATTCAATCTTGGGCCCGTAGAAGGCACCTTCACCCGGCAATTCCTGCCAGTCGAGGCCCGCGGCATCCAGCGCCTCGGCCAGAGACTTTTCAGCCTTGTCCCAGCTGGCATCGGATCCGACACGTTTTTCCGGACGGGTCGACAGCTTGTAAATAACGTCGGTAAAGCCAAAGTCGGCATAGACTTCATGCAGGAAGTCGATAAAGCTGGCCACTTCGCTCTGGATATCGCTCTCGGCACAGAAAATGTGCGCGTCGTCCTGTACAAAGCCGCGTACGCGCATGATGCCGTGCAGCGCGCCGGAGGGCTCGTTGCGATGACAGGCGCCGAACTCGGCCAGTCGCAGCGGCATTTCACGGTACGAGCGCAATCCCTGGTTAAATACCTGCACGTGGCAGGGACAGTTCATGGGCTTGATCGCAAAGTCGCGGTGCTCCGAGTGCGTGGTAAACATCTGCTCGGAAAATTTGTCCCAGTGACCGGATTTTTCCCACAGGGAGCGCTCCACCACCTGAGGTGTCTTGATCTCCTGGTAGCCATGCTTGCGCTGCTTGGCGCGCATGTACTGCTCGACTTCCTGGTACAGAACCCAGCCCGGCGGATGCCAGAACACCATGCCCGGCGCTTCTTCCTGCAGGTGGAACAGGTCCAGCTGCTTGCCAAGCTTGCGGTGATCGCGCTTTTCCGCCTCTTCCAGGCGATGCAGGTATTCCTTGAGGTCCTTCTTGTCACCCCAGGCGGTACCGTAAACACGCTGCAGCATTTCATTGTTCGAGTCGCCACGCCAGAAGGCACCGGCGACTTTCATCAGTTTGAATGCCTTGATATGCCCGGTAGAGGGCACATGGGGGCCACGGCACAGGTCGATAAAATCGCCCTGGCTGTAGAACGACAGATCCTGGTCGCCCGGAATCGCCTCGATAATTTCAACCTTGTACTGCTCGCCCATTTTTTCAAACATGGCGACGGCTTCATCACGCCCCATCAGCGAGCGGGACACAGCCAGGTTTTCCTTGGACAGTTCCTGCATGCGCTTTTCGATCAGCGCCAGGTCTTCCGGCGTAAAGGCACGCTCGTAGGCGAAGTCGTAATAAAAGCCGTTGTCGATCACAGGACCGATGGTCACCTGAGCACCCGGGAACAACTGCTGCACCGCCATGGCCATCAGATGCGCGCAGGAGTGACGAATAACATCGACGCCTTCCTCGTCCCGCGCCGTGACAATGGCCAGCTCGCAGTCTTCAGTGATCAGGTAGCTGGTATCGACCAGAGTACCGTTAACCTTGCCGGCAAGAGCGGCCTTGGCAAGACCGGTACCGATGGACGCCGCAACGTCGTGTACGGTAACCGCGGTTTCGAAGCTGCGCTGACTGGCGTCAGGGAGTGTAATAACAGGCATGAAAATCCTTGTTTTCTCAGTGGTGACCCTTACGACAGGCCACTTAAGTGATCAAAAAATGTCGTAAAAATAAAGCTGTACAGACGAAGCACAGCATAAAGGGGGTAGAATTATACTCCAACACAACCGCAGCGACTACCGTCAATTCGCGTTACACTGGCACATTCGCCGGCAACGGCTGGGCTCGACATAAAAACAGCAACCTGCGACCCCGGATACCGCATGAACCGATTCAAGATTAGCACCCGCCTGATGTTCATGATGTGCCTGCTGGTGCTGTTGCAAACCGCTCTGCTGGGGGGCTTTGCCCTGCACTATCTGACGTCGTCGCTGGAGGAGCAAATCGGGCTGCGGGCACTGCAACTGGCCTCCATGATCGCCCAGACACCGGCCGTGCGCGAAGCCGCCCTTGCGCACGACAGCAACCGCATGCAATCGCTGGCCGAGGAGCTGCGCGAGGCCACCGACGCCAGCTTCATTGCCGTTGGCGACGAGCAGGGCATTCGCCTGGCCCACCCGCTGCCGCAGCGCATAGGACTGCCGATGGTCGGCGGCGACAACACCCGCGCACTGGAGCTGGGCCAGAGCTACATTTCCCGGGCAACCGGGAGCCTCGGACCCTCGGTGCGCGGCAAGGCGCCAATTTTCTCCGAAGAAGGCGACATTCTCGGCGTGGTGTCGGTGGGCTACCTGACCACCAGCCTGGAGCACATTGTGCTGCGCTACCAGCGCATCGTCATCGGCGTGACCCTCGCCCTGCTGCTGCTGTCGGTTCTGCTTGCGGTCTGGATCTCGCGCCGTTTCCGAGCTGCAATCTTCGGGCTGGAACCGCACCAGATCGCCCGGCTGTTCGAGGAGCGCAACGCAACGCTGGAATCGGTGCGCGAGGGTATTATCGCGGTAAACACCGAGGGCCGCATCACCACCTTCAACCAGGCCGCGGCCGCCACTCTGGGGCTGTCGCCATCGGAGCCGCTGAGCGGACGCCCGATACAGGACGTGCTGCCGGACAGCCGCCTGCCCAACATGCTGGTCAGTGGCGAACCCGAGTTCGACCGCGAGCTGATCCTGCGAGGCCAGACCCTGATCGTGAACCGCATTCCCATCCGCGACGGCCAGAAGGTGATCGGCGGCGTGGCCAGTTTCAGGCGCAAGGACGAGCTGGACCAGGTCAGCCGCCAGCTGACCCAGATACAGCAATACGCCGAGACTCTGCGCAGCCAGACCCACGAATACGCCAACAAGCTGCACACCATCGCAGGACTCATTCAAATCGGTGCCAGCGACCGCGCACTGGAGATCATCGGCCAGGAAACCCGCGAGCAGCAGGCACTGCTGCGCTGGCTGGTCGATTCGGTCACCGAACCGGTACTGTCCGGCTGCCTGCTCGGCAAGTACAATCGCGCCCACGAGCTGGGCTTGCAGCTGCTGATCGACCCGGACAGCCATATGGGCGCCCTGCCCCCCCATGTACCCCCCGAGCGTATCGTCACTCTGCTGGGCAACCTGCTGGACAATGCCTTCGAGGCGACTCTGGCGGCCCAGGGCAAGCAGGTGCAGCTGTCGATGACGGACCTGGGATCTGACCTGATCTTTGAAGTTGAAGACCAGGGCACCGGCGTGCCCGAAGCCGAGCGCGAGCGCATTTTTCAGCGTGGCGTCAGTGGCAAGTCCAGTAGCCGCGGTATCGGCCTGCATCTGGTCCGACAGACCCTGACCCAGCTGGGCGGAGAAATCACCGTCTCTGAAACAACAGGCGGCGGTGCACGCTTTACCGCCTACATTCCCAAGGAGGCCGCAGTATGACCGCCACACAACAAGAACAATGGCCTTATGGTACAGGACACAGCGCATGACCCGGACAATCAGCGTCATCATCGCCGAAGACGATCCGCAGATCGCCGAGATCCAGCGCCGTTTTGTCGAGCGCATCGAGGGTTTCGAGGTGCGTGGCATCGCCCACAGCACCCAGGATGCCGCCGACCTGGTGGAGGTCATGCAGCCGGACCTGCTGCTGCTGGACATCCAGTTCCCCGATGGCAGCGGCCTGTCGCTGCTGCGCCGACTGCGCACCGAAAACAGCGCCACCGATGTCGTCATGATCACCGCCGCCAAGGAAGTGGAAACCCTCACCGAAGCGCTGCGCTGGGGGGTGTTCGACTACATTCTCAAGCCCCTGGTGTTCGACCGGCTGCAGCAGGCCCTGAGCAACTACCGCCAGCACCGCGAACGCCTGCTGCAACTGCAAAGCCTGTCCCAGCAGGAAGTGGACGGACTGCTACCCCGAACCGGCAGCGCCACTCCAAAGACCGCCACCAGCAGCCTGCCCAAGGGCATCGACATGCTGACACTGGAGAAAATCCGCAAGGTGTTTCGCAGCCAGCCGGAACTGAGCCTCAGCGCCGAACAGGTTGGCGAAAAAATGGGATCAAGCCGCACCACCGCACGGCGCTACCTGGAATACCTGGTGGGCACCCAGGAACTGTCGGCCGACGTCGCCTATGGCAGCGTCGGGCGCCCGGAACGACAGTATCGCCTGCCCAAACCCTAGGAGCGGCACCACACTGCGAAGCTTGTATGTGGATGCGTGGCCGACCCATTTGCGGCGCAGGCGCCGCTCCTGCAACAAGAAACCATCCGGAGGCAGTTCACACTCTGCGTCGCCCACGGCAACCTCGATCGACCGGAACGCCAACACCACCTGCCCACCCCCTGGGAGCGGCGCCACGCTGCGAAGCTTTTTTGTGGATGCGTGGTCACCCTATTCGCGGCGGGACTCCAAGGATGGAGGAAGCCCTGAAAATGCAGGCGCAGTTTTCAGGAAAACACGTCCATGTATAAAAAAACCGCCCGAAGGCGGCGAAAACACACTGGCAGGAAGGCCCTTCCCGCCGGAGTGAGTGGATCAGCAGTGCCTGGCCGCAAGGGCCTGGCGCTGCTTCAGGTTCTTCAGTCGACGATGCTGTGCTCCTTGTCCCGGGCAGCCGCCATGCGACGGCGCAGAACCGGGCCGATAAGGTACGGCAGTACCAGGCCTGCGATTGCAACCGCCCAGATACCCACCGCCAAACCGCTGCTCCAAAGGATGCTCCAGTCGCCATCGGAGATGGTCAGCGCATGGCGCAAGCTCTTCTCCATTTCAGGCCCCAGCAGCATGCCGAGGATGACCGGTACCAGCGGGATATGCAGCTTGCGCAGCACGTAGCCCAGCAGGCCAAAGCCAATCATGAAATACAGATCCAGCGGGCTGTTGCTGATGGCAAAGATACCCACCGAGGCCACCAGGGTTACTACCGGCATCAGGTACTTGGGCGGAATGCTCAGCAGCTTGACGAAAACGCCGATCATCGGGATGTTCAGCAGCAACAGGATCAGGTTGCCCACGAACAGCGCTGCAATCACGCCCCACACCAGCTCGGCGTTCTGGGTGAACAGCATCGGACCTGGCTGGACATTCAGCGAAATCAGCATGGCCAGCAGCACTGCAGTTGTACCGCTGCCCGGTACGCCCAGCGTCAGCATGGGCACCAGGGCACCGTTCGCAGCCGCATTGTTTCCGGATTCCGGTGCTGCGACACCGCGCGGGTCGCCTTCGCCGAAATGCCCGTCCTTGCCGATGACTTTTTTCTCCATCGTATAGCTAAGGAAGCTTCCAAGGGAGGCACCGGCACCCGGCAGAACACCGGCAACAAAGCCCAGTACAGAACCTCGCAGGCTGGTTGGCAGCACCTGAACAATATCTTTCATGCTCAGTTTGAGCTTGTTCAGGGCAACTTTCTTGAAGCCTTCCCCTGCGTGCATTTCAATAAAGAACAGCAGCTCGCTGATGGCAAAGAGACCGACGATGGCGATGATGAAATCAATCCCTTCGTACAGCTCCAGAATGTTGTAGGTGTAGCGCTGATTGCCGGTGGTGATATCGACACCCACGGTGGCAATCATCAGACCCAGGCAGGCCGCAATGACGGTTTTGATCTGGTTCTTGCCGGTAATGCCACCCAGGGTTGCAAACGCCAGGGTAAAGAGTGCGAAGTATTCGGCCGGGCCAAAACGCAGGGCAAACTTGGCCAGTATCGGCGCCAGAATCACCAGCCCCACGGTCGCCAGCAGGCTACCGATAAAGGACGCGATCGCCGAGATAGCCAGCGCTTCGGCCGCCTTGCCCTTCAGGGCCATGGGATAGCCGTCTAGGCAGGTCATCATCGCTGGCTCATCGCCCGGGATGTTCAGCAAGATGCTGGAAATACGGCCGCCATACATGGCGCCGGCATACACCGAGGTCAGCAGAATCAGCGCAGAACTCGCCGGCAGACCCAGACTGAACGCCAGAGGAATCAGGATGGCGACACCGTTGGCAGGGCCAAGGCCCGGCAGCGCACCGATAATGGTGCCAAGGATGGCGCCGATGGCTGCGAACATCAGGTTTTCCGGCGTCAATGCGACGGCAAAACCCTGCAGCAGAAAATTCAAAGTTTCCATTTAAATCAGCCCCCGCTCAGCTTCAAGATTCCGGCCGGCAAGTGCAGCTCCAGCAGGAAATTGAACAGCACGTACACCACAACCGCACTGCCCACACCCGTATAAAGGGAAGGCAATGGCTTGGCACCCATACGCCAGCACAGCACGCTGACCATCAGGGTGGTGGCGGGAACAAAACCCACCGGCTGCAGCATCAGGGTAAAGACCGCCAGCACCAGCAGGACAAAACCAAGCTCAACCAGCATTTTTGCATGCGGCCATTCTTCGTCCTCATCCGGGCGCACCAGCAGGTAGATGCTGCTCAGCCCCAGAATGACAGCCAGGATCAGCGGGAATGTTTCCGGCCCGACAGCCTCGGATCCACCAAAGGGCACGGGAAACAGTGCGGCCTCCCAGCCGTACACGACGGCCAGGAGGAGCAGTACTACACCG
>JBFGZM010000148.1:0-8442 GCA_041586815.1 Marinobacterium sp.
AGCCTGTGACACGTTCAGCGCGACTCATGCAGGCAGGCTTCCATTCATTTTGCCCAAAGCAAGCGATCAAGGCAATGCCCGTCACGGTGCGCTCTGGGGCGAGCATTAGCGCCGGATCAGGATTTCCGACAGCGCGTCGGTGTCGGTATCCGAGTTGTGCGCAAATTCGATCAGTTCGGTCGTGCTTCCAGGGTGTGCCAGCAGGAACCCCTGCAGTTCGTCGCAGCCCAGCTTTTTGAGAACGGCCTGTTGTGCCGGCGTCTCAACGCCTTCGGCTACCACTTTGAAGCGCAGGCTGTGGGCCATGGTGATGATGGCTTCGATCAGGCATTCATCATCGGTGTTGCCGGGAAGATCGACCACAAAGGAGCGGTCGATCTTGAGGGTGTTGACCGGCAGTTTTTTCAGGTACGCCAAGGAGGAGTATCCGGTGCCGAAGTCGTCGATGGATAGCGAGATGCCAATGTCACGCAGTTCGTGCAGGGTGCCGAGAATGCGGTTGATGTCCTCGATAACGACGCTTTCGGTGATTTCCAGCTCCAGCAGCTCTGCCGGCAAGCCACTGATTCGAAGCGCATCGCAGATATCGGGGATCAGCTCCGGGTCGCGTAGCTGGCGCGGGGACAGGTTGACCGATACCGGAATGGGGTAGGGGCTCTGTCGGTTCCACTCCCGGGCTTCGGTGCAGGCCTGCTGCAGGGCCCAGGCGCCAAGCTTCAGAATCATGCCAGACTCTTCGGCCAGGGTGATAAAGGTGAACGGAGGCACCAAACCCTGCTTCGGGTGGCGCCAGCGCAGCAGGGCTTCGGCGCCAAGGATGCGTTGACCCTCAATATCATATCGTGGCTGATACTGCAGGAAGAGCTCACCATTGGCCAGTGCGCGCCTGAGGCCATCGTTCAGTTCCTGGTGCTGCTGGGCCTGCTGGTTCACGCCACTGTCGAAAAAGTGGATGGCGTTTCGCCCTTGCTGTTTGACACGGTGCGCTGTGGTATCGGCCTTGGCCAGCAGCGTATGAGCATCGGTGGCGTCATCGGGGAACAGGGATATACCGATGCTGCAAGTGACGACGGTTTCCGAGTCCGCCAGGTAAAAGGGTTGCCGGAAGGCCTGCTGAATGGTGCGAGCGACGCCATGGCTGCTGCTGGGGTCGGGAATGTTGTCCAGAATGATACTGAACTCGTCGCCGCCCAGGCGCGCGAGGGTTTCGCCCGAGGGCAGGCAGCCTTCGATGCGCTTGGCCGTTTCGCGCAGCAGCTGATCTCCCACGCCATGCCCCTGGCTTTCGTTGATGCTCTTGAAGTCATCGATATCGACGAAGAGCACCGCCACGGCATCCTGGTTCTTCTGGGCCTTGCGCAATACCTCGTCCAGTCGCTCACAGAATAGCTGGCGATTGGGCAGGCCGGTCAGGCCGTCATAGCGTGGTGCCCGCTCAAGTTGCCGTTCGCTGTTGCGCACCTGGCTGATGCTTGAGAATACGGCAACATAGCGGCCCTCGCCGGTGCTGCCTTGCAGCGATGAAACGGACAGCCAGATTGGCATCAGGTCGCCGTTAGCTTTTAGCAGCACCGTTTCGTTTTGCAGTTGGGTGTCGTGTTCAAGCTCTTGCAGTAACTGAGGGTGTTCTGTCAGCGGGTTGAACGGCTGACCATAGGCCTGGTCCTGGGAAAAGCCACTGATACGCCGGTACGAGGCGTTGGTGGTGAGAATGTTCCTGTCCTTGTCGAGTACCAGTATCGCTTCGTTGGCGCTGTCGAACACCTGGGCGGTCAGTTTCAGGTGGTCGTAATCGCGCCAGTAGTCCGAGGTATCGACAATAATTCCGCCAAGTCCGTCGATTTCACCGGCGCCGTTCAGGGTCGGGAACAGAGTGGCCAGGAAGTTGCGCCGGCCCCTGTCAGCAGTATCGCTGCTGTATTCGATGGTAAGCGGGGTGCCCTGGGTGAGCACCTGACGGTCGGCCTCGTTGAGCTGCTGCGCCAGGGCGGTGGGGTAGATATCGCTGTCTCCCAGTCCGGTAATCTGCTGTTCACTCAGACCGATGGACCTGGCAAAGCTTGGGCTCAGCATGCGGTAGCGCAGGTTGTTGTCTTTGAGAAATATAAGGCTGGGTGTATTGGACAGCAGGGCGGCGAGGCGATTTTCAGCATGTTGCAGGCGCTGCAGTATGGCGTCAACGGCACCTGTCAACGGCTTCATTTCGGTGGTTTGGGCGCTGAAAGCATGGCGTTCTTCGGGCGCCGATTCTGTATAGCGGCGCAGCTGTTGCAAGGGGCGTTGCGCCAGGCGAGAGAGCAGCGTCACCAGCAGCACGGCGACAAGCAGGGCACCCACCAGGCCATAACCAATTTTGCCAAAAAAGGCCTGACGCATAAGGATACTGGCGTGATCGGGCAGCAGCAGTCGTATCTCGAAGTGGTTATCCGTCCCAATCAGCAGGGCATGGGTCTGTACGATGCTGTCGTCTGAGTTGAGGGTGTCAGCGGTCGTGCTGGCGTCGAGCCGCGCCAGCTGATCCTCGGTTTTTACCAGGGCGCCGATGCGATTGTTGTTTCGATAAAGGGCAATGGCCTGGGCGTCGGACATCGACTGAATCTGATGCAGTATCGAGAAATTGTCGTTGAGGATGACAAAGGCGTGCAGGTATCCGACCACTTCACCAAAGGGCGCCGCAATGATGGGCATGCTCAGGCGCAGCAACTGGTAATCCTGCTGTTTCTGGCGGGTCGTCAGGGTCGCCCAGGTATCCGGGAGGATCCGGCTAGAGGCGAGTTCAGCCAGTGGCAGGTAAACGTTGAACAGAGCAGCGCCGGGCACGAGGGTCAGGGGCCCGTCCTTGAGCTGGACGGCAAATGCCTGGATATGGTCGCCGGCACGGCTGTTAATGGTCGTTTGCAGCAGTGATCGGATGCCGGCGAGATTGCGCGAGCTGGCTTCATCTACCAGTTGCGGATTTTCGGCGAGGGTTGCCGATGAGCGGGCGATACTCTGCAAGTGACTGTCAAGCAGCTGGTTGATCAGGGCGGAGTACCGCTGTTGTGACAGCGCCTGCTCCTGTTCAATAATGTGCATCGAACTCTGATAGGCGGGGACCAGCAACAGCAACGACAGTGCGAGGGTCGCGGCGACGCTAATGCCAACAAGGGTGCTGGTAAAGCTCAGTTTAGGCAATTGGGGCCTCCCTGCCTGTATTTGGTATCATTGCGCTGCACTGTAGCGAAACGCCTTGTCAGTCAGTGATTTCAGCTCTGTGGCTGACATGTCTTGCGTGATCAGTACCATTTCTCCGGAAAATACCTGGGGCACCTGATCGGCACGCTGCTCAAGATCCGCCTTGATGGCTTCGGCCATGGCCACGCCGTTATCGTCGTTCATGCGCATGACGGTCAGGTCCAGTTCGCCGCGTCTGATGGCCTCGAGCTCATCCTCACCACCGCCCCAACCATTGATCATCACCTGATCCAGTTTTCCCCGCAGGCGCAGAGCCTCGATCGCCGCCAGAGCAATGTCGGTTGTACAGGCATACAGCATGTTGAGGTCCGGGTTGCGATCAAGCTCCTGCAGCGTCGCCTTGAGCGCTAAATCCCTGTCATTGTCGGTGTAGTAGCTTGCCAGCAGGCGGGTTGCCGGGCTGTCGTTGCCCAGGCGAATAAAAGTGTCGCCCCGCAAGCGACTGATATAACCATTGGAGCTGTACAGCATGGCATAGTGGAGCGGGCTTGAGCTGGCGCCGGCAAGCATTTTTTCCGCCAGAAGGCGGGTACCGGCCTGGTGGTCGAAGCCGACGTAGATAAAGGGCGGGTGGGCAGACCAGTCCTTCAGCGGTGTGGTGACATTTTGCACGATCAGTTTTGTTTTTTCCCGGGCCAGAATGTTTTCGATCAGCTGGCGATGGATCAGCGCGCCCAGGGTAAAGACCAGGTAATCAGGCTGCCAGTCCAGCGCCTGTTGCAGCTGGGCTGACAGTGCGGAAGGCTCGTCGTTGAGGCCTGACAGGTGCGTCTGCAGCTCGTAACGGATGTTGAGTTCCTGCAGGCGGGCTTCGAGTGCCCTGATGCTGAGCCGCCAGTAGTCGGATGTCTGAAAGGCCGGGTAGAGAATGGCGATGCGCACGGGGCGGCTCTGGGGCTGAGTCAGCGCAACGGCAGGGCCGCTGACAATGCTGGCAAAGTTCGCCATCAGGCTTGTCTGCTCCGGGTTCTGCTGCAGGTAGTCATCCAGAGGTATGTAGTCTTCGCTGCCAAGCGCCGGTCCCGGTACGAGCAGCAAAAGCAACAGGGCCATAGTGCCGCCCAGGTCTGGGCGCCGTAACAAGAGTCTGGCAATCCAAGCAAAGCGCATATCGATATCCCTATTCTATCGGTTGGACCCGCAAGCCGTAGTACTACACCCAGGGTCCACAGGAAGCTCACTGCAGGCCATAGTGTGTCGCCGGCATGCTCTTCCATGCATCAGGTGAACAGCGGCGTCCGGCAACGGTGGCGTTCTCGCTCACACTGCGCTGTTCCGAATTCCATCTTAAACGAAGGGAGCCGATTTATCCTGTCTTTGTTGACAGGGGGGCGGGAATGAAAAGGGGAGAGCGGTCAGGCATCGGGCTTCAGTGCCAGGTATTCCATCACGCCGATGGCGCCATGGCGCAGGTTGAGCAAAAGGTTGTCAAACATGAGGGGGAAGTCCGGCCCCAAAATCAGTGCCGGTGACAGTGGTGGCGATGGCGCTGTGATTGAAGCCGTGCGGGGCTCCTGTCGCTGGCGCCAGGCGAGCGCGGATGCCGTCAGGTCGGTGGCTCGGACGATGGCAAAGCCGCGGGATTCCAGCTGTGCCTTTAGTTGAGTATGGCTGTGCAGGTGGGAGTGCGCGGGCGCCTGTGCCCAGGGGACCGGAAACTGCATTCTGGCGGAGTCAGGACCCTGTACCAGCTCATGCAACAGCAGGTGACCGCCCGGGCGCAGTACACGCAGGCACTCGTCGAGTGCGCTGTCGGAGGCCGGCATGTTAAGCAGGCTGTGCTGCAGCACGACGGCATCGAAGCCGTTGCTGGCAAAGGGCATGGATTGCGCGTCGCCACAGACCGAGGCGAGTTCGCGCACGGGCTGGTACAGCTGGCATAGCGCCTGACTGAGCCGGTTAAGGGGCTGAGAGAGGTCGAGCCCTGTCACCCTGTAGCCCGGCCGCTCTGCCAGAAGGCGCAGCAGGCCACCTGTGCCTGAGCCCACATCGAGAACATGCGGGGCGGGGTGGTCTTGCAGGCACCCGTCAAGTACTGAGCGCAGGTGCAAGGCTGCCTGCAGACCTCCGGTGTGCAGCTGGTCGACAGGAGCCAGGGTTCTGGCATCTGCCCCTTGGGGGCAGAGTTTGCGCAGCTGTGACAGCAGGGCATCCTGCTGCACGGTGTGGCCGTAGTGGTGCTTGATCGACATCGGCTCAGTTCTGGTCCAGGCCCAGTTCTTTGATGGATATTTCGCGCATCTTGAATTTCTGTATCTTGCCGGTCACGGTCATTGGGAATTCGTCAACGAACTTGAAGTAGCGCGGAATCTTGAAGTGCGTAATCTGCCCCTTGCAGAAGTCGCGCAGCTCATCCGCACTGACGCTCTCGGCGCCGGGCTGCAGCCTGACCCAGGCGATCAGCTCTTCGCCAAACTTCCTGTCCGGCACGCCGGTGACCTGCACATCGGAAATGGCCGGGTGGGTATAGAGAAACTCTTCCACTTCTTTGGGATAGACGTTCTCGCCGCCGCGAATCACCATGTCCTTGATACGGCCCACGATCTGGATATAGCCCTCGTCATCCATGGTGGCGAGGTCCTCGGTGTGCATCCAGCCGTTGGCATCAATGGCGCTGCGGGTCGCTTCCTCGTTGTTCCAGTACCTGAGCATAACGCTGTAACCACGGGTGCAGAGCTCGCCGATGGTGCCCCGCGGGACGACCTTGCCGGTGGCCGGGTCCACGATCTTGGATTCCAGATGCGGCTGGGTGCGTCCCACGGTAGTAACGCGCTTGTCGAAGGGGTCGTTGGCGGCGGTCTGGGTGGACACCGGGCTGGTTTCGGTCATGCCGTAGGCAATCTGTACCTCCTGCATGTGCATCTTCGAGTTCACGGCTTTCATGACTTCGGCCGGGCAAATGGAGCCAGCCATGATGCCGGTGCGAAGCGAACTGAGATCGTAGTCGGCAAAGTCCGGGTGATCCAGCTCGGCGATAAACATGGTGGGCACGCCGTAAAGCGCCGTGGCGCGCTCCTCGGCCACGGTGTCCAGCACGGTCTTGGGGTCAAAGCCTTCGCCTGGATAAATCATGGTGGCGCCGTGGGTGATACAGCCCAGGTTGCCCATTACCATGCCAAAGCAGTGATACAGCGGCACCGGAATGACCAGCCGGTCCTTTGCGGTAAAGTCCATGCTGCGGGCCACGGAAAAGCCGTTGTTCAGGATGTTGTGGTGCGACAGAGTGGCACCCTTGGGGAAACCCGTAGTGCCCGAGGTGTACTGGATGTTGATCGGATCGTCGAATTGCAGTTCGGCCTGCACAGTGGCCAGCGTTGCCTCGTCGACGGACTCCGCTCTGGCGATCAGATCAGCCCAGCGGCACATGCCGTCGTAAGCCTGCTCGGCCAGGTTAACCACCATTTCCAGCTTTGGCACCCGGGCTGCCTTGAGCGCGCCCGGGGCGCAGCTTTTCAGCTCCGGCGCCATTTCATACAGCATCTGGGTGTAGTCCGAGCTTTTAAAGTTCTCGGCGATCACCAGCAGGCGCGGGGTGGAGTGATTCAGCGCATAGTCCAGCTCGTGCAAGCGGTAGGCCGGATTAATGTTGACCAGGATGGCACCGATCTTGGCTGTGGCGAATTGCAGCGTGGTCCACTGGGCATTGTTGGGTGACCAGATCGCAACGCGGTCCTCCTTGCCGATACCACAGGCCAGCAGGGCGCGGGCGCAGCGGTTGACCTGCTGCTGCAGTTCGCGATAGCTCCAGCGAATGCCCTGGTGGCGAACGATCAGGGCGTCGTTGTCCGGGTAGGATGCAACGGTCTGGTCGAACTTGTCGCCAATGGTCATGCCGATCAGGGGCTGATCCGAGGTGCCGCTGGTATAGCTGGGAAGCGCGTTGCTCATTGGGGGTGAACCTCTTGTTGTTATGGCTCATTCAGTTGGAACGGGGCGGCCTGAGCATGGACGGATGCACAGGCCTGGTATTCAGGCCTGTGTCTGTTCGCCGCTGGAAGCGTCAGCGGTACGGAAACTGGCGTGGTATTCGGGGTTGGGCTGCATCTCGGTGGCGCCGGCAAGACGGTTGGTCATGTTGTAGAAGCCGGCAAGGCTGGCGATATCCCAGATGTCGGTGTCGCTAAAGCCCTGTTCGCGCAGCGCCTGGCGATCAGCCTCTTCAATGATGTCCGGCTGTGCGGTCAGACGGTGGGCGAAGTCGAGCATGGCCCGCTGGCGCGGTGAAATATCGGCCACCCGGTAGTTCATGACCAGCTGCTCGCCAAGCTGCGGGTTGCCGGAATACTGTCGCACGGCGGCACCGTGGGCACTGAGGCAGTAAAAGCAGCGGTTGTGGGACGACACCACCACGGCGATCATTTCCCGCTCCAGCGTACTCAGACCGCTGTCGCCAAACATCAGTTCGTTGTAGAGGTGGGTAAAAGCATCGAGCTGGGACAGGTTGTGACTGTAGGCGCGAAGGACGTTGGGCACCAGGCCCAGCTTATCCTCACACTTGGAAAAGTACTGCCGCACCGATTCCGGCAGGTCGCCGGGTGCGGGTATGGGCAGTTCCAGTGCAGTGACCGGATTCGGGCTCTGTGCCGGAGTATTGCTGTTGTTCTGCGGCATGGTGGCGTCCTTCCCTGCCAGGCGAAAGCGCTGGCACCGTGGATGCCGGCGTGGTGTCGGCCGGCATGATTAATGTGGGCGCCACCCGCCGTGTGCTGCCCAGTGTCGGGAACAGGGGGCGGCGCCTTACTTCTGTGCCGTTTTGGCGGCACTGTCCTCAGCTATCAGGGCATTCAGTGCTTCGCTGCAGCGGACTTCCGCACCGTCGAGCTCCTGCTGCATCATGGCAATGTCTCGCAGCTGTTGCTCCAGCGCCTGCCTCTTTTCTGCAATGCGCGTCAGCATCAGGCGCAACTGCATCTCGCTGCCGCTGTTGCTGTGGTCCCAGAGTTCGAACAGCTCGCCACACTCGGTGAGCGAAAACCCCAGCCGCTTGCCGCGCAGGATCAGTTTCAGGCGAACCCGGTCCTGACGACTGTAAATGCGGGTCTGTCCGCGGCGTTCGGGTGACAGCAGTCCCTGGTCTTCATAGAAGCGGATACTGCGGGTCGTAATGTCAAACTCCCTGGCAAGGTCGCTGATGGAGTAGCTGGTCTGTGTGTTCATGTCTGACTCTTGAGTTGGGTCCGAGGGTAAAACAAGTTTACGTGAACGTAA
>JBFGZM010000149.1:0-8403 GCA_041586815.1 Marinobacterium sp.
CTAAAAGGGAACAGGGGGCGTCTTTTGTTTCCATTCTGATGGGGATGGTTGTCGTCGGTATATTTTTGGCGGTTGGCTTCAAGCTGTTTACACCGTACAAGGATCACGCGACCGTCAAGTCCATTATCGAAAATGTGATTAGCGACCAGGATCAAGTGTCACAAGAGTTTCGCTCGATTCGACGTACCATCTATGATCGCTCCATCATTAACCAGGTACGCGCTGAATTGTCTCGTGATGATTTCCTCAAGATCGAAAACATAGACGGCAAGATCCATTTTGATCTTGTCTACGAAGAGCGGGTTCCGATGTTTTATAACGTGGATGCCGTGGTGAAATTCAATGAGCATTACGAAGTCATAAAACCTTGATCAAACCGACCGCAGACCTTAGCCGCCGATTGGGCTATGCCTTTAACGACCCGTCCTTGCTGGAACTTGCCCTCACTCACCGCAGTTGCGGCAAGCGTAACAATGAGCGACTGGAGTTCCTGGGGGATTCCATCGTTAACTTTGTTATCGCCGATGCGCTTTTCCAGCAATTTCCCCAGGCCCGCGAGGGTCAGTTGAGCCGTTTGCGGGCGCGACTGGTCAAGGGTGAAACCCTGGCCGAGATCGCCCGTGAACTCAACTTGGGTGATTACCTGCGCCTGGGATCCGGAGAGCTGAAAAGCGGCGGTTTCCGCCGTGATTCCATACTGGCTGATGCCACCGAGGCGGTAATAGGGGCCATCTACCTGGACAGTGACCTGGAAACCTGTCGAGGCTTTATCCATCGCTGGTTCAGGGAACGTCTTGAGGAACTGGATCTGAATGAGTCCCTCAAGGATGCCAAGACGCGCCTGCAGGAGCATCTGCAGTCGCGGCGTCTGGCGTTGCCGGAATACGAACTGGTGGCGGTGGATGGTGAAGCGCATTCGCAAACATTCTTTATACGTTGTCATGTCGCCGGTTTGAGCGTTGCAAGCGAGGGTGAGGGTAACAGCCGTCGCCAGGCAGAACAGGAGGCCGCCAGGCTTGCACTGGTGGGTCTGCAGGTGGAGAAGGGCGAATGAGCGACGAGTTTGAAATGCCGGATATGCCGGAAATACCTGGCGTACCGGGCGCCGAGTCCTGTGACGGTGATCAGCGCTGCGGTTTCGTCGCGATCGTCGGCCGGCCCAACGTGGGGAAATCGACGCTGCTGAACCATATTCTTGGTCAGAAACTGAGTATTACCTCCCGCAAGCCCCAGACTACAAGGCACCAGATTCTGGGCATCAAGACCGACGAGGATCTGCAGGTTATTTACGTCGATACGCCGGGACTGCACCGTGATCAGGGCAAAGCGCTGAACCGCTACATGAACAAGACCGCCGCCGATGCGGTACGCGATGTCGACCTGGTGGTGTTCGTGGTAGACCGTACCGCCTGGACTGACGAAGACGATCTGGTGCTGGAAAAGCTCACCTGGGTGCCCTGTCCGGTGGTGCTGGTGATCAACAAGGTTGATCAGCTCAAGGACAAGGCAGAATTGCTACCGCATCTGGAGGTAATTACCGCCAAGCGCGAATTCGCCGAAGTGATTCCCATCTCCGCCAAAAACGGGCACAACGTGCCGCGCCTGGAAGAACTGGTTGCACAGCACATGCCCGCCGGCGAACATTACTACCCGGAAGACCAGATTACCAACCGCAGCTCGCGCTTTGTGGCCGCCGAACTTGTGCGTGAAAAACTGATGCGCAACCTTGGGGAGGAAATTCCCTACGGCACTACCGTCGAGATTGAGCAGTTTGTGCAGGATGAATATGGCCTGCTGACGATCAGTGCACTGATTCTGGTCGAGCGCGAAGGACAGAAGCGTATCGTGATTGGCGACAAGGGTGCGCGCATGAAAACCATCGGCCGCGATGCCAGGCTTGAAATGGAGCGGATGTTCGATAGCAAGGTTATGCTCAATCTTTGGGTCAAGGTACGCAAGGGCTGGGCCGATGACGACCGGGCGCTGCGCAGCCTCGGGTATGACGACTGAGCTGTTCGGACTCACGAGAAGCACTGATGCGTGCCGCTGGCGCAGAGTCACGGCATGCACTGCCCCGGGGGCCGGCATGAATATCGAGCGTTTCTGATGGCATACCGTGTCGACGGTCAGGCAGCCTATGTGCTGCATGCCCGTCCCTACCGTGACACCAGCCTGCTGGTGGACTGCTTTACGCTGGAGCACGGCAAGGTCAGCCTGGTCGCCAGAGGGGCGCGCCGTCCCGGCTCCCGCTCCCGCTCCAGTATTCAGTCGTTTGTTCCGTTGCAGCTGGGCTGGTCCGGGCGCGGCGAACTGAAAACGCTCAGCCTGGCCGAGGCGGTTGCCCCACCGGTATTTCTGCAGGGCAGAGCGCTGTTGTGCGGGCTCTACCTGAATGAGCTGTTGCAGCGCCTGCTGCAGCCGATCGATCCCCATCCCAGACTGTACGTCTATTACCAGTACGCACTGAATGAACTGCTTTCGGGGCAGGATATCGAGGGCGCACTGCGTACCTTCGAGCGCCACCTGTTGAGCGAAGTCGGTTATGCGCTGCAACTGAGTGGACTGGACGCTCAGACCCTGTACTTTTTCAAGCCCGAGGGGAGCTTGCAGCCTGTGCTGCTGACGCCATCCACTGAACGGCAGCGCTGTTTCGGCGGTCAGCAGTTACTGGCCATCGGTGAAGATGACTATTCCGACCCCCGTACACGCCGTGCGGCCAAGAGGTTGATGCGCCTGGCACTGGATCAGCTGCTCGGTGGCGAGGCATTGAGAAGTCGTGAACTATTTCAGCGTCCTGCGGTGCCTGCTGGCATTGCCGCAGGACACTCTTGAATAAAAGGAGATACCTGTGATTGAGCCAAGCCGACTGCTGCTGGGAGTCAACATCGATCATATTGCCACTCTGCGACAGGCCCGGGGTACCCGTTACCCCGATCCCGTGCAGGCCGCAATGCTGGCTGAAGAAGCCGGTGCGGACGGGATTACGGTGCATCTGCGCGAAGACCGGCGGCACATTCAGGAGCGTGATGTCCGGCTGTTGAAGGAAACGCTGCAAACGCGCATGAACCTGGAGATGGCCGTCACCGAAGAAATGCTGGCCTTCGCAGAGGAAATTCGCCCGGCCCACAGCTGTCTGGTACCGGAAAAGCGTGAAGAGCTGACCACGGAGGGCGGCCTGGATGTGGCCGGACAGGAAAGAAAAATGAAGGCGGCCTGCGATCGCCTGGCGGCGGCCGGTATCGAGGTGTCGCTGTTTATCGATCCGGACCGTGCCCAGATCGATGCCACCGTGCGTTGCGGCGCGCCGGTAATCGAGCTGCATACCGGCGCCTATGCCGATGCCACCACGGCGGCACAGCAAGGTGCAGAGCTTGAGCGCATTCGTGATGCCGCCCGCTATGCCTGGGAGCAGGGGCTGATCGTGAACGCTGGTCATGGTCTGCATTACCACAACGTTGAGCAGATCGCCGAAATCCCCGAACTGAACGAGCTGAATATCGGACATGGTCTGATTGCCCGGGCGCTTTTCGTGGGCCTCAAGGATGCGGTTGCCGAAATGCGTCGGCTGATGCTTGAAACCCAGGCCCGGGTGCAGCCGCAGCGGGATGCGCTGAGCCGATGATCGCAGGCATCGGCACCGACCTGGTCCAGATCGACCGCATCGCTGCGGCCCTTGCTCGTACGCCGGGTCTGGCCCGGCGCATCCTCAGGCCAGAGGAGCTGGCGGGCTTTAGCGCCAGCCGGGATCAGGCACGTTATCTGGCCAAGCGTTTTGCTGCCAAGGAAGCGGCGGTCAAGGCGCTGGGAACGGGTATTGGCCGCGGCGTGAGCTGGCAGCACCTGGAAGTCGGACACGATGCCCTGGGCAAACCCGGCCTGCAGCTGAGTGAGGGCGCACAGGCGCGGGCACTTGAGCTGGGAATCAGCCGGCTGCACCTGTCCTACAGCGATGAACAGCAGTGGGTGGTCGCCTTTGTGGTGGCCGAGCAGGACCGCTAAGGGTTTTAGGGTATCCGGTCTGCTGACCCGGTTACCCGGTTTCGTCAAATTACGTAATAGTCACCGGTGACAGACATGACTTCAGAATTTCCCACCATCGAGCACTACATCGGCAAGACGCCCCTGGTGCAGTTGCAGCGCCTGCCGGGCGAGACGTCCAACATCATTCTGTGCAAGCTGGAGGGTAACAATCCGGCGGGCTCGGTGAAGGATCGTCCGGCGCTGGCCATGATTCAGCAGGCCGAAGCCCGTGGTGATATTCGCCCCGGCGACACCCTCATCGAGGCGACCTCCGGCAATACCGGTATTGCCTTGGCCATGGCAGCTGCCATCAAGGGTTACAAGCTGATTCTGATCATGCCAGACAACTCCAGCGCCGAGCGCAAGGCCTCCATGACAGCCTATGGCGCCGAGCTCATTAGCGTCACGCCCGAGCAGGGCATGGAAGGGGCACGTGACCTGGCGCAGCAGATGGAAGCTGCAGGCAAGGGGCGGGTGCTGGACCAGTTTGCCAACCTCGACAATCCCGACGCACATTACCTGGGTACCGGGCCGGAAATCTGGCAGCAGTCCCATGGTCGCGTGACCCACTTTGTCTCATCCATGGGTACCACCGGCACCATTATGGGCACGTCCCGTTATCTGAAAGAACAGAATCCGGACATCCAGGTGGTGGGCCTGCAGCCCAGCGACGGGTCGCAGATTCCGGGTATCCGGCGCTGGCCCAAGGCCTACCTGCCGAAAATCTTCGATCCATCGCGAGTGGACCTGGTGCTGGACATAGAGCAGCGCGAGGCGGAAGACTGCATGCGGGCGCTGGCGCGACAGGAAGGCATCTTTTGTGGTGTGTCGTCCGGCGGCGCGGTGGCCGGTGCACTTAGACTCTCGGCGCAACTGGAGAATGCGGTGATTGTCTGCATTATCTGCGACCGGGGAGACCGCTATCTGTCGACCGGTGTGTACAGCCAGGCTTGAACCTTGCAAAGGTCGGTCCTGCGGTCCTGCGGTCCTGCGGTCCTCTGTCCGGCGCGCGGCTGCAGTGGCTTGGAACTTGCTCGCGAACAGGGGTCATAACGACTAGAATGTGCCGCTTGTTGGCGGGGGGCGCCGTTTGCAGGTCCGTGTCAGACCCCGAAGAAGAATAATAGCTAAGGAATTATGGCAGACCGGCGATAGATGGGCGGGTTCGAAAGATCCCGCAGGAACCCTGTCGACGGTATCCGCAATATAGGAGTGGCTTTGCCATGGTGAAAGTCAGAGAAGATCATCCCATTCGTGAGGATGGCACCGTGGATCTGGACCTGTGGCTGCTGAATCTGCAGCAGCAGGTCGATATTACCGATCTCAATCAGATCCGCGCGGCCTGCGAGCTGGCCAAGGCGTCTGAGCAGCGCGCCCAGGCTGTGAATGAAGACGATATCTGGTCCAAGAAGAGTCTTGGCAGTTATCGCACAGGCCTGAACATGGCCAGCATACTGGCCGAGCTGCAACAGGATACGCTGACCCTGGTGGCGGCCATTCTCTACCGTGCGGTGCGCGAGAACAAACTCGCCCTCAAGGCAGTGAGCGAGCAGTTCGGTGCCGAGGTCGCGCAGCTGATCGATGGTGTGCTGCAGATGGCTGCCATCGGTACGCGCAAGAATCCGCGTTTTGAGGAAGCGGTGCTTGGTACCGGCGTGAACCAGGTCGACAACGTGCGCAAGATGCTGGTGGCGATGATCGATGATGTGCGGGTCGCGCTGATCAAGATTGCCGAGCGTACCTGTGCCATTCGAGACGTCAAGACCGGTACCCGTCGCAAGCGCTACCTTGTGGCGCGCGAAGTGTTTGATATCTATGCCCCTCTGGCGCACCGGCTGGGGATCGGGCATATCAAGTGGGAGCTTGAGGATCTGTCGTTCCGCTACCTCAAACCCAACGATTACAAGGATATCGCCACGTTGCTGGATGAAAAGCGGCTGGATCGGCAGGAATTCATCAATACCGTCGTCGCCAAGCTGAAGCAGGATCTGGCTGCCGTCAATATCGATGGTCAGGTTATGGGGCGTGCCAAGCATATCTACAGTATCTGGCGCAAAATGCAGCGCAAGAACATCGAGTTCAGTCAGGTGTACGATGTCCGGGCGGTGCGTATTCTGGTGCCGGAAACCCGCGACTGCTATACCGCACTGGGTATCGTGCACGGTCTGTGGCGCAATATCCCCCATGAATTCGATGATTACATCGCCTCGCCCAAGCCCAATGGTTACCGCTCGCTGCATACAGCCGTCATAGGCCCGGAAGGCAAGGTGCTGGAAATTCAGATCCGCACCCAGGCGATGCACGATGAAGCCGAGCTCGGAGTCTGCGCACACCATCTGTACAAAGGCACCGACCTGAACAGCCGCAGTACGTCCTACGAGGACAAGATTGCCTGGTTGCGCCAGGTGCTGGAATGGCACGATGATCTGGGACAGAGCGAAGCCTTCGGCGACATGCTGCGCGGCGATGTCACCCAGGACCGGGTTTATGTCTTTACGCCCGAAGGCCATGTGCTGGATCTGCCCCACGGTGCGACGCCGCTGGATTTTGCTTACCGGGTGCATACCGAGATCGGCCATCGCTGTCGTGGTGCCAAGGTCAACGGGCGCATTATCCCCCTGACCCGGGCGCTGAAAACCGGCGATCAGGTCGAAATCATGACCGCCAACGAAGAGCGACCGCGGCGCGACTGGCTCAACACCAATCTGGGTTATGTCGCGACCTCCCGGGCCCGGGCGAAGATCGCGCACTGGTTCAAGGAACAGGCGCGGGATCAGAATGCCGAAGCAGGTCGGCATATCGTCGAGCGGGAGTTCAAGCGACTGGCCCTGGATATCCGGGAAGTCAACCTCGAACAGATCGCCCGGGAGCTGAGTTACCGCCAGGCGGAAGACATGTTTGCCGGACTGGGCGCAGGGGATCTGCGCCTGTCCCAGATCATCAATGCGGCTCAGCGCCAGGTTGAGGTTGATCACACCGACGAGCAGCTTGATCTGGCTCTGCCAACGGTCAGCAACGCCCGCGTGACAGGTGATGACAGCATCCGTATTCGCGGTGTCGGCAGTCTGCTGACCAAGATGGCAACCTGCTGCAAGCCGGTGCCGGGAGACCAGATCGTCGGCTATATCACCCAGGGACGGGGCGTGTCGGTGCACCGCGAGGATTGCAGCAACGCCCTGGCGTTGCGTGAACATGAACGCGAACGCATGATCGAAGTGGACTGGGGCGAGGAGGGGGAGGCCACCTATCCGGTGGATATCTTCATTGAGGCCTACGATCGCTCCGGCCTGCTGCGTGACATCATGATGGAACTGGCCAACAGCAGCCTCAACGTGCTGGCGGCCAATACCCTGACGGATCGCAAAAGCAATGTGGCGCGGCTGACGATCACGGTGGAAATTTCCCGCCTTGAACTGCTCGGGCGCATCATGGACAAGATCAACCAGATACCCAATGTGATTGACGTGCACCGTCAGCGCAGCGGAACCGCCTGACAAGAGGCCAACGGAGAATGCCAATGGCTGAATACGACCTGGGCGATCTGCTGATCCTGATGGCGCGTCTGCGAGATCCTGAGGATGGCTGTCCCTGGGATCTCAAGCAGAGCTTTGCCAGCATTGTGCGGCATACCCTGGAAGAAGCCTACGAAGTGGCCGATACCATCGAGCGGCAGGACTGGCCGCATCTCAAGGACGAGCTTGGTGACCTGCTGTTTCAGGTGATTTTCTACGCCCGGCTCGGTGATGAAAGTGGTCATTTCGACTTCGCCGATATCGTCGACAATCTGGTGCGAAAGCTGATCCGTCGCCATCCACACGTCTTTCCGGCCGGAACTCTGGCGTCCCGCGCAGGCGACATGCAACGCAGCGAGCAGCAGGTCAGCGAAACCTGGGAGCTGATCAAGCAGGAAGAGCGAGAAGGCAAGGCAAGCACAGGGGTTTTGGATGATATACCCGCGGCCCTGCCGGGCCTGAGCCGGGCGCTGAAGCTGCAAAAGCGGGCTTCGGGCGTGGGCTTTGACTGGAATGATCCGCTGCTGGTGCTCGACAAGATCGAAGAGGAGATAGGCGAACTGCGAGAAGCCATTGCCAGAGGGGCGCAGGACGAAATTACCGATGAAATGGGGGATCTGCTGTTCGCCCAGGTTAACCTGGCACGGCATCTGGGGGTGGATCCGGAAACGGCTGTGCGCAGCACCAATGCCAAGTTTGTGCGCCGCTTCGGGTATATAGAAAGTGCTGTCACGGCGTCGGGGCGCGACTGGGACAGTTTCAGTCTTGACGAGCTCGATGCCTGGTGGAACGAGGCCAAGATGCGGGGGCTCTGACTCCTGTCAGGTCAACTGCATTATTTTACCTGCTGTTTACACCCGTCTGATACGCC
>JBFGZM010000150.1:0-8387 GCA_041586815.1 Marinobacterium sp.
CGCATGGTGTCGCGCATCAGGTCCGCCATGGTGCGATCTGTGCCGGCCAGCCCCCGGGCCCAGAACCAGAGGCACTCCAGCGCATCGCCAAGCCAGCGGGCCCGCATCAGGCCGTCCGCCAGCTGCACCTCATCAATATTGGCAAAAGCCGGCAGTGCGGCGATGTCTTCCGCTTTCATGCCACAGCGCTGCACCAGGGAGGCTGCATCGAACCAGGCGCTGCCGAGCGCGGCATACTCCCAGTCCACCACCACCAGCGCGGCCTCACTCAGGCACAGATTGCCGGGGTGCAAATCATGGTGGGTCAGCACTGCCGGGATTTCAGGCAGCAATGCCACTTCGCGAGCTGCGCGTACCACCAGTTGCTGCAAGGCCCGCTCCATCGGCAGACCGACCAGCTGTGCCCCATACCCGGCAAGAAGCGCGGCATAGTCCAGCTGCAGGATTGGCGACGATTCCAGCTCCAGTCCCTGCCAGGCCGCCACGGCATCACGCAGCTGGCGGCGTTGCGCATCATTTAACGGATCCACCAGGCTGTCGCCATGCCAGCGGGTCAGCAACCAGCCATTGCCATTATCCGCACCGCTCGCCTGGGCACAATGCAGCACCCAGGGCGCCCAGGGCTGGCCCTGCACCTGTGCCAGTACCCTGGCCTCACGTTCCCGGCTTACCCCTGGCACCTGCTCGGGCGCCGCATTCACCCGCAGCACCAGTGCCGATGGCGACCCGTTGCGATAGAGGCGGTTGCTGCCACCGTCGGCCAACGGCAGCCACTGCGGCGACAGGGAGGAAAGCTCAGGATGCTGCTGCATAAAGTCCTGAACAGCGGGGAAAGGCACTGCTTGCATAACGAAAGCTACCGGCTGCGTTAGAATCCGGGCCCATTACAGACCCACGTTCGGCGCAGTGTACCTGCCCTGATCCCCTGCGTCTGCCACCAGTCTCGAAGGATCGCGATGAAAACCGTTTCTGGCCTGTGCTCTGCACTGGCACTTGCTCTCAGCCTCGCCAGCCAGGCGGCGGATCTGCGCGATTACAACTATGACGCTTTCGTATCGGAGCGAGGGCAGGGATCGCACTGGACAAGGCGCACCGCTTGAACCGCCCGGAAAATGCTGCTGATGACGCATCAGGACGAGGTGCAGCAGCTGCGCTGACAGGCGCAGTGCACCGTTAGTGATCGACCTTGCCGCGCAGTGCCTTGGTTTTGCCCTGGCGGGTTTTGCTGTCGAGCCTGCGTACTTTGGAACCCTTGGTGGGTTTGGTCGGGCGACGGCTTTTCTGCACCACCATGGCACCGAGAATCAGATCTCGCAGACGGTTGAGCGCATCCTCGCGATTGCGTTCCTGGGTGCGGTGCTGCTGCGCCTTGAGCACCACAACACCCTCCTTGGTAATGCGCGAGTCCTTCAGTTCAAGCAGCCGCTCCTTGTAAGACTCAGGCAAGGATGAAGCCCGTATATCGAACCTCAGATGCACCGCGCTGGAGACCTTGTTGACGTTCTGGCCGCCTGCGCCCTGGGCCCGTATGGCATTGAGCTCGATTTCGTCGTCAGGAATGGACACATGGTTGGTAAGTTTCAGCATGAAGAGGGCTTGATTCCGGCGTTGGCGATTAACCCGACCACCATACCGCTCCCCCGTCGCACTGTCAGCAATCCAGGCTGCGGTTAAGCGGGATTTCACCGCGGTGCCCGGGCATCAACAGGTCAGCACATCCAAATCACCGTCGCCGCCAGCAGTACCAGAATCATGAGATCGCCAAACTGACTGGCAAACACGGCGAGCGCCGAACGCAGGCGGCCCTGTGCCAGTCGGTTGGGACCCAGGGAAGCAAGACGCCGCTGTGCCTCGCCTTGCGTGAATCCCTCGCCGGAAGTCTTCAGTTGGTGCAGGGTCTCGTCACAACTCAGGCGGTGGGAGGCATGCCGGAGTTCAGGTGGCATATCAGGCACTCAGCAGAAGAATAAGGCCAACGGTCACCAGCGCCACCAGCAGAGTCTGAAGGCCGCTGCGCCAGAGCGAGTTGCCCGCAACGCGCCCCAGAAACACGCCCAGCAAAAAGATAATCACAAGGGCAACCAGCAATGCTGCATGCAGCGCCTCCAGCGGTAACGGAATACCGGCACTGGCCAGCCAAAGCGGGGCGATGATCATGAGTGAAATCAGCAGCGGTGCAGACCCATTGACCAGCGCAACCAGCAGCGGTATCCACCGGGCCGCCTGGGCATGGGCGCTCGACTGCAAGCTCCTGGCCATCGCCTCCTCCAGCTCTGACAGTGCCCGCTGGCGTTCAGCCTTCTCGCTCAGATAGGCACTGCTGACCCCACTGACACCCAGCGCAATGGCCGCCCCGAGGCAGGCGCCGATCACCACGGATAGCGGTACCCTGTCGGTGGTCACGAACCCAAGAATAACCCCGAGCATGGTCAGGGCGCCGTCAAAGCCGTTGACCACGAAATACCGCCGCACAATGCCGCGGGAGTGACTGATACGCAGCAAAAATCCCAGTTCGCGTAACAGCTTCAAACGCGCTTACTCCATTTGTGCCCGGGCGTTATGACCGCAAACATCCACCTCATCCACACTGTGCAACGCTGCGCCCAGATCCCGGATCACCGTTTGAATGGCATCGAAATCAATATCCGAGCCTGCCACTTCGATCTCCAGCGATTCGGTTTTTTTATCCATTTCCAGTACACGCACGCAGACGCGGTAATCCCCCAGATCTGCCAGCGCGCGGGCCAGATCGAGCACACTGGGCTCGTGAGGTTTGAGAACATCCAGCAGGATTCGCGTGACAGCCGCCATATCGACTCCCTTGTTGTCCGTTAACTGGAGGTGGTGTGGGGTCATACACAAGCATAGAGCCATTTGACAGGTCCGTGACTGTGCAGGATCGAAATGCAGGTGCACCAGGCAGCGCCTGGGTAGGCGGATGAGGTGCCCGCCTGACACTCGATAGCTGCGGCGCGCAACCCAGGTGATCGGGTGATACGGCCATGGGCTGCGGTTGCCGCACGCAGGGCGACAGGGCCCGGCAAGGCTTGGTGGGCAGCATTGATGCCGGCGGCTCGGGGCTGCTGACCAGCTACTGGCGGCAGGCCCAATCAGTCTTTTTGCAGAATCGCGACACCCTGTCGGTACCCCAGGCCGCCGTTGCCATGCACCAGCCCGATGGACTCCTCGCCGGCGAGTAAACGGTGGTGCATGCTGATCAGACCATTGAGGGCGGGGTTATTCCAGGCACCGCGCGCCAGATTCATGCCGCCGGTAATGGTCACACTGTGACGGGCCAGAAATTGCGGCATCGCATCGAGTACGTCCACGAGACCGCTGACCAGCAGGAACGCCATCGGCACGACGGGAAAGCAGGTATAGGCTTCAAGCAGCGCATCACCGGCCCGAAACCGTCTTGCGAAGTCGATTCCGGCCATCTCGCAGCATTCCCGGTACGCCTGACGCAGGTGATCGTACCCGGCGATCTCGTCGATATAGTCGCGACCATCCCCTGCAAGGCGCCGCAACCCCATCCCCCTGATATCAATACATTCGCTGCGCGCCACACCCAGATCACGGGTCATGGCGTCACTGCAAACAAGCAGGCGACCACTGAAATCCACCATTGGATTGGCGCAATCCACCCCCCGAAACAACCGTGTTACTGGCGCATGCCAGTGCTCGGCCGGCAGCGCGGGTCCTTCGCCAGGGCCGCCCCTGGCCGCAGCACCGGGCTGAGCGAGGTAGGTGGCTCGGTAGTTTTCAAAAAGGTGGCGGGCGAGATCACGAAAGGTGTCGGCGCTTTGATCCTGACGCGCGAGAAAGTTTTCTGCCAGGTCCGTATAAGCCTCGGTGAGGGGATAATCCTGACCATAAACCGCCATCAGCCGCAAGCGATCGTCGCGGCTGTAGCCGCTCTTGATCTTGTCCTCTCCCCGAATCAGCACGGCCGGGGCGCCCTCGCCGATCAGTTCACGGGCGCGGGCCAGGGCCTCGATCGGGGCACAGCCGCTGCGAAAATGATCCTCGGGCTCAGGGCTGTGCCAGTCGGTACTCAACGGCTCGATTACAAGTTCGTGCACAGCGACGCCCTGCGCCCGGATACGGGCCTCCAGATCCAGGCAGTGTGCCAGCGATCCCTGGTTGTCCTGGGTTTTGGCGGCAGCGACAATCTGAGCTCGGGACATGTTCGGTTTCCTTGGGGGCCAGGGCCGAGCATACCATCCTTTACGTTAACGTCAACATCATGCACTACCCCCAGGTTGCAGACGACACTCTTGACTTGGGCCTGCACCCGGAGGAAAGTCCAAGCCCAAGCTTGCACAGGGCCTATCCGCCCGTAACCCTTCAGGGAGTGGAGATCAGTGATTCGATTCGGAATTATGGGCAGCGCCAAAATCGCCCGCACCCAGCTTGCCCCAGCGATACTCGAAGCCGGATACAGTATTCAGGCGGTAGCCTCCCGCTCACGGGAGCAGGCCCAGGCCTTTGCACAGAGTGTGGGCGCACCCAGCAGTTACGACAGCTACGAGGCGCTGCTGGCAGATGACCAGGTGGATGCGGTGTATATCCCGCTACCCAACCACCTGCACGTACCCTGGGCAATCAAGGCCATGGCAGCGGGCAAGCATGTATTGTGCGAGAAACCCATTGCGCTGAACAGCGACGACCTGCAAGCGCTGCTCGATGCTGCCGCTGGCTTTGACGGCACCCTGATGGAAGCCTTCATGGTATGTCACCACGCCCAGTGGAGAGCCATTCATCAGCAGGTCCTCCCGGCGATTGGTGACCTTCGAGCGCTGCATGCCGTGTTCAGCTATGGCTTGAGCGATGACACCAATGTTCGCAACGTCCCTGAATGGGGTGGCGGCGGCCTGCTGGACATTGGCTGCTATACCGTACTGGCCGGGCGCTGGTGCTTCGGTGCAGAACCGGTAAGCGTTCAGAGCACCCTCGACCTCGACCCCCAGTTCGGCATTGATCGCCAGACCAGCGCCCTGCTGGATTATGGCCAGGGCCGCACCCTGAGCCTGACAGTCTGCACCCAGGGGGCCCGCTATCAGCGCCTGCTGATGCTGGGGAGCAAGGGATGGGCGGAGCTGGAGGTGCCGTTCAATGCACCGAACGAAGGTGTACGCATCCGCCTGGCACCGGACGGCGGCCTCGGTGCCGGCGATATCATAGAGATCCCGCCGCAGAATCAGTACGCCAGCATGGTGCGTGACTTCGCCGAGCAGGCCGAATCCGGCAAGGCCTGGAACAACCTGGAGCAGTCCGCCGCCCTTATCCGGGTGCTGGACCAGATTCGCGCCAACGCCCGCTAAGCCCGCCTTGCCGGGCCCCAGCGCCATCCAGCCAGATCCTGATCAGGCGACTTCGTAAAGCTCCAGCGGCAGCGCATCCGGATCATTGAAAAACGTGAAGCGCTGCCCGGTGTACTGATCCATCCGGATGGGCTCTGCCTCCACACCCTGGGACACCAGGTAGGCCACCGCACGCTCGATATCCTTCACGGCAAAGGCCAGATGGCGCAGACCGCGGGCTTCGGGGTAGCTCGGCCTTGGCGGTGCTCCGGCGAACGAAAACAGCTCGATCCGGGCCCCACAGGGCAGCCGCAGATCCAGCTTCCAGGAATCGCGTTCGGCACGGTAGTTTTCGTCAATCACCTCAAGCCCCAGCAGATCGACGTAAAAGGCCCGGGAGCGTCCATAGTCATGGCAGATAATGGCCACATGGTGAATGCCCGTCAGACCAGCACCCTCCTCGCCGGAACCAGCTCTGTATACAGACGCTGCAGTCATGCCTTGCTCCTTTTATCAATACGGGGCAACCCGCCCGAAAAAATCACGCCGCCCGCAGCGCTTCCCAGCCCTTGCGCAGCCAGGCCAGCAGGTCGGGCAACGCCAGGCCCTGCGCATCCGGCCAGGGTAGCGAAGCCAGGTCCATCGCCTGCACCCAGGCCGGTCCCCCCGGGCTGAGCCAAAAGCCTCCCAGGCACGCCAGCACCAGGAGCAACGACAGCCCCGGCTGTTGCCAGTCGGTCAGTTTCAAGGCCGTGCCGAAGGAGCGCTTGATACGCATGCCAGACAAATCCACGCTGTAGATTTCATCCAGCAGCAGGTGCACTGTGGCGCCCATCACTACAAAAGCACCGATCCCCCAGGCCTGCTGCACCTGCAGCGAGAACAGATGAAAGGACAGCAAAACGCCGATCACCCCAAACAGCAGATTGGCCAGCAGGCTATGCAGTATCCCGCGGTGCACGGTCACACGGGCAAACAGCTCCAGCAGCACAAACCGCACCAGCAGATAGACTGCGCAGGCAAGCAATGCCACTTGCCAGGCCGGCAGCGTCGTCATCCAGTACAGCGCCAGCAGCGCCGCCGCCAGGGCACCAAAAAGCCGGAATACGATACGCAGCGCCAGGGACTCATCGGAATCGATGTCCGGCAGCAGCCCCCCGAGGGTGCCGGCCAGCCAGTAGCAAAATGCATCCGCCGGTGTTGCCAGCCCGGTTGCCAGGGCTGCGACACCCAGCCCTCCGCTGATGACCGTGGCGACGAGCGTATGGGTTTTGAAATCAGCCATGATGTCCTGTCAGAATGCTCCAGAGTGAGCAAAGTGTGTTACAGAAAGTATTTTTTATCAATCAGTTAAGCTTGCTACGAGATGTATCGCTTCACCTATGGTCCGGGCCCCGATCTTGGCCACGCAGCAACTGCCCTGCTGGCTCGCATGCAGACGCACCAATGCCAGCACCTGCTGCAGTGACAGCGGTTTTACTGTTGTGCTCAGCCATACCTGACCGCAGGTCACACCCAGCAGAAAAACCTGCCCCTGGCTGTCGATCAGCCGGTCGCCTGACTGCACACCGGCAATAAAACTCTGCGCCAGGCATCGGCGCTCCCAGTCATCGGCGCCGGTGACAACATCAAGCTCATCATCGTTGCAGTATTGCAGCAACGCCGGATACCGGATCCTATCTGTCGTCACATTCTGACTCCCTCAACAGCAAAGTTGTCCATCGTAACAGGCACCCGGCAATAAACTGAATCAGCCTGCTTTCGAGAAAAGTTACAAAAGTTACAAAGCGAGCCTTCCCCGTTCATTTTCTGTTGATGTCCCTGTGGTCCAATCGCTATGGATAATCCAACAGCCGCTGTGCGGCCGCTTGAACGACAAGGCGCTCTATGAACAAGAAAATACCTCTCGTCTTCCGTGACATGATTCTGCCCTTTATTCTGCTAACGACCTGCTTCGCCGCCTGGGGCGTGGCCGCCAACATGACAGACCCGCTGGTCAAGGTGTTCAGCAAGATCTTCACCATGAGCGCGCTGCAGTCCGCCCTGGTGCAATTCGCCTACTATGGCGCCTACTTTTGCCTCGCACTGCCGGCGGCCTTTATCAATCGCCGTTTTTCGTACAAGACAGGGGTCCTGACGGGCCTTGGATTCGCGGCACTTGGCGCCTTCATGTTCTACCCCGCCAGCCAGTCGATGGCCTACGGCTATTTTCTTGCTGCCCTCTTCATCCTGGCAGCAGGACTGTCGATACTCGAAACCTCCGCCAACCCCTTTGTCATTGCCATGGGTCCCGTCGAGAATGCCACCCGCAGGCTTAACCTTGCCCAGGCGTTTAACCCCGTCGGCTGCAACATCGGTGTCTTTCTGGGGGCCGCCCTGATTCTGACCCAGCTCAATCCGGCCACGGCGCAGGAACGCGCGCTCATGTCCGGAGCCGAACTTCAGGCTGTGCAGACTGCGGAACTGGATGCCGTCATGGTGCCTTACGTCGGCATGGCCTGCGTGCTGGTACTTATCTGGATCGCTGTCGCCGTACTGCGTATTCGACCTGCCCGTGAAAAGGTGGTCGCCCACAGCCGGGACGTGCATTTTCGCGCCACCCTGGCACGCCTGCTGTCCAACCGTCATTACCGCTTTGGTGTCGTGGCACAGTTTTTCAACGTTGGCGCCCAGACCTGCATCTGGACCTTTACCATCCAGTACGTGATGGACGCCCTGTCGGTGGATGAGGTCCGTGGTGGCGACTTCCTGCAGTACAGCCTGATTCTGTTCCTGCTCGCCCGCTTCGCCATGACCTGGCTGATGGGCTATATACGTGCCAGCGCCCTGCTCACCGGCCTGTCGGTACTGGCCGCCGGACTGTGCGTTTTCATGATCATGAGTCCCAACATTGCCGGCGTCTGGGCGCTGGTGGCCATTTCCGGCTGCCTGTCCCTGATGTTTCCGACCATTTACGGTGTGGCCCTGCAGGGGCTTGGAGAAGACACCAAGTTCGGCGCCGCAGGCCTGGTCATGGCCATTCTCGGCGGCGCTATCCTGCCGCTGGCCCAGGGGGCCATTATCGATGGCTACGGCAGCGCCGTA
>JBFGZM010000151.1:0-8385 GCA_041586815.1 Marinobacterium sp.
CCAAGCCATGCCGAAGCCGCAATTCGGGCTCACCAGCAAAGTGCCAGCGGCCATGTACGGGGCAAGCTGGTGCTGACTATCTAGCGCGGTGTACAGGCAAGCGGGTACTGACTATCCAGCGACCCAAGCCATGCCGATGTACGGGCCAGCCGGTGCTGACTATCGGATACAGCTGACAGCGGGGTCACTCGCTCGCAGAGTGAACTCCCGCGTCGGCGGCCACGCCGCCACTGCATTCGTACTGCTGCTGGCGCAACAGCAGTCGGCAGCCTTCGCCCTGGAGGTTGCTGTCCCAGCAGGCATACTTGGCCCAGGACTTGTCATCCTCGGTGGGTTTTAACCGGTAGGCCGGGACACCGTCGCAGAAACCCGGAGAAGGCGCCGCTTCCGCCAGACAGGCCTTGAGGTAATAATCGTGCTGCAGGGTACAGTCAAACCCGGTGCAGCCATCGAAGTTCTCCAGCGTCCGGGTCAGGCAGGCCTGCTGGTCATGCTGCTGGCCAAACAGCCGGCCCTCCGCCTGAAAGGTCACCCGCGCATCGCGCTGGCGGTCATTGAACTGCTCCAGCCACAGGGGGCCTCGCAGCCAGATCCAGAAGCTGAGTACCAGCGCCAGGAGGCCAAGCCCTGCAAGGACTTTGCTGCGTAATGTCATAATCGATCCACAGTACCAAAGGGAATGGAGGCGGGGTACATCTAGCGTCAGGTACGCCTGCGATACAGACCGCCAAGACACAGAAACAGCCCCAGGGTCGACAGCAGCATGCCACCGTTTACCAACAGCGGATTGCGGGCGCTAAAGGGCACGAAAGCATGGTTGCCCACCGGGTCACAGGCCTCGGCGGTATAGTCGTAGGATCCGCCGGCATCGAGGCAGGCATCAATCAGCGACTGCTCCATCATGTAACCGGTCATCATGCCGATCGCCGGTACCAGCAGCAGGATAAGGCCGAGTCTGAGCATCAGTCCTGATCACTGATGCCGATGTTGCTGAAACCTTCGTTGCGACCCAGTTCGCGCAACTGCTTCACCAGCGCTGGATTGAAGGGGCCCTCGGCCTCCAGCAGCTCCAGTGTAGTGTCCACAAAGGCTTCTTCCTGCAGCATCATCTCGTGGGTATTGATAAAGCGCACCAGCTCTTCATCGGACATCTGATCGTCACCTTCGGTGACTTCGATATAGGAGGCCACGCACTCCCGGGACAGGTTCAGCACGGCCACGGCTTCGCTGGCATCGTTGTCCAGAATAACACTCAGGGTCGAAAACAGCGCCAGCACCGAATCCAGTGCGGGGGATGCGCCATACATGTCGAAGGCATCCAGATCCGGCATGTTGCCTTCGACCTTGTCGAGCTGTACCTCGAAGTTCATCTTGGCACCGCTGTTCGACAGCTGGTCCCAGACGCCGTTGAGAATCTGGCGCAACTGCTGGGCATCGCCAAACTCCACCAGCCGAGAAAACAGCGCGAAGTTCGGAAACATGCGCTCGGACAGGGTCGCGCAGAAGGCCGTCAACCGGACCTGCTCCAGTTCTGACAGGCGTGCTTCTATATCCAATTGATCACTCATTGATCTCTCCGCAGGTCGAGGCAGTTTCGTAGGCCCTATTGTAAGGGTTTTACAGCAATTTGCAGTACGCGAAGCCATGACGCCCCTGCCAGATGCGGTTATATTAGTGGCTCCTCGAATTGAATCGCGGTTATAACAAAAATGTCCTCATTCTCGTCGATCAATCGACTGGTCCAGTGGCTGGATTGTTTCAGCGAATGGAGCGGCCGCATCATATCCTGGCTGACGCTGTTCATGGTACTGACAACCTTCGTCGTCGTGGTCATGCGCTACCTGTTCAATGTCGGCAATATCGCCGTGCAGGAATCAGTCATCTACATGCACAGCTTTGTATTCCTGCTGGGCGCCGCCTACACCCTCAAGCATGACGGTCACGTGCGGGTGGACATTTTCTACCGCCCCCTGGGCGAGCGCGGCAAGGCCTGGATCAACCTGTTCGGCACCCTGGCGTTGCTGCTGCCGGTGTCCATCTTCATTCTGGTGATCTCCTGGGATTATGTCGCCACCTCCTGGTCCCAGATGGAAGGCTCCCAGGAAGCCGGCGGCATTCCCTATCGCTACCTGCTCAAATCCACCCTGATTGTAATGCCCGTCATGATGATCATGCAGGGCATCGCCGACCTTGGCCGCTGCCTGCTGGTACTGTGCGGACACGGGCATCTGCTGCCGTCTGACGAGGAACACGGTCTATGAGCGAACTTCTTCCCCTGTTCCTGTTTGCCGCTGCCATAGTGGTTTTGCTGCTCGGCTACTCGGTGGCCTTTTCCCTCGCTGGCACCGGCCTGCTGTTTGCTGCCATCGGTGCCTGGACCGGCCACTTCGATGTCGTTTTCCTTGAGGCCATTCCCAACCGCCTGTTCGGCATCATGAACAACGAGGTGCTGATTGCCGTACCGCTGTTCGTGTTCATGGGTGTCATGCTGGAAAAGTCCCGCATTGCCGAGGAACTGCTGGATGCCATGGCATTGATGTTTGGCCCCATGCGGGCGGGACTTGGCATTTCCGTCACCCTGGTGGGCATGCTGCTGGCTGCCAGTACCGGCATCGTCGGCGCCACCGTGGTCACCATGGGTCTGTTGTCGCTGCCCACCATGCTGCGCCGTGGCTATGACCCCAAGGTCGCTACCGGCATTATCTGTGCCTCCGGCACCCTCGGCCAGATCATTCCACCCTCCATCGTGCTGGTGCTGCTGGGAGACGTCATTTCCTCCGCCTATCAGCAGTCCCAGATCGACCAGGGCCTGTTTTCGCCCGAAACTGTCACGGTGGGCGATCTGTTTCTCGGCGCCCTGATTCCCGGCCTTATCCTGGTGATGGCCTACATCCTCTACCTGCTGTTCAAGGCCGTGACCGACCCCAGAAGTGTACCGGCGATTCCCCAGTCTGAACGTGATGCGGTAGATGACCTCGCCGCCCGTGTACTGAAAGCGCTGGTTCCGCCCATTGTGCTGATCGGACTGGTACTGGGTTCCATCCTGGGAGGCTTCGCAACACCGACGGAAGCGGCCTCCGTTGGTGCCATCGGCGCCATCCTGTTAAGCATGATGCGCCGTACCTTCAACTATACCGTGCTCAAGCAGGTGATGAAGTCCACCACCGAAGTCAGCTCCATGGTGTTTATTATCCTGGTGGGAGCGTCCATCTTCTCGCTGGTGTTCCGCGGCTATGGCGGCGACGATCTCGTGCGTGACTTCCTCACCGACCTGCCCGGCGGCGTGTTCGGCGCCATGGCCATCGTCATGCTGGTGATTTTCCTGCTCGGCTTCTTCCTCGACTTTATCGAGATCACCTTCGTGGTCGTGCCCATCGTCGCGCCCATTCTTCTGACCATGGGGCTGGACCCGGTATGGCTGGGCATAATGATCGCCATCAACCTGCAAACGTCCTTCCTGACCCCGCCCTTTGGCTTCGCGCTCTTCTACCTGCGCGGCGTGGCACCGGAGTCAGTCTCGACCATGCAGATTTACCGCGGCGTGATCCCGTTTATTCTGATACAGCTGGTGGTGCTCAGCCTGCTGGCCTACTGGCCGGTGCTGGCCACCTGGCTGCCGGAAGCGGTGTACGGATAGGTTCATTGTTGAGCGCAGGCGCGCCCGGGCTCTGCGCCCAACCCGCCCTGCCCGTTCATCCTGAACACTCACCGCTCCTTCGCATCCCTGCGACCGCGGTATAACCGCCAGGGATGGCGGTAATCCTGAAAACGCAGGAGCAGCTTTCAGGGAACGTCCATGTATAAAAAAGGCCGACATGATTGTCGGCCTTTTTTGCAGCGGTATCGCTTACAACGCTAGAGCGTACGTGCGTTCAGGTACGCCTGCTCGGAAACGGCGTGCCATTTCTTCGCCTGGTCGCGGAACTTCACGAAAGAGTCGAACACTTTCTTGGTGATCTCGTCCTGTGCGGCTTCCTCTGCAATCACCTCGTCGGACAGGTCGCGCAGCTTCTTCAGCACGTCGTCCGGGAAACGGCGCAGCTCCACGTTCTGCTCGTTGACCAGCTGTTCCAGGGCATTGTTGTTCTTGGCGGTGAAGTCCGCCAGCATATCCTGGTTGGCGATACGGATGGCCGTACGCACGATAAGCGCAAGTTCTTCAGGCAGGGCTTCCAGCGCTTCCTTGTTGATCATGCACTCCAGCGTGGTGCCTGGCTCATGCCAGCCCGGGTAGTAGTAAAACTTGGCCGCCTTGTGCAGACCAAAGGCCATGTCGTTATAGGGCCCAACCCATTCGGTGGCATCGATGGCGCCGGACTGCAGTGACGGGAAAATCTCGCCACCGGGTAGCAGTACCGGTGTGCCGCCGGCGCGCTTGAGCACTTCGCCGCCAAGGCCCGGAATACGCATTTTCAGACCTTCAAGGTCGCTTACGTTATTGATTTCCTTGTTGAACCAGCCGCCCATCTGCACGCCCGTGTTACCGGCAGCGCCCGGCACCAGGCCGAAAGGCGCGTACACCTCTTCCCACAGCTCCATGCCGCCGCCGTGGTACAGCCAGGAGTTCATTTCCTGCGCGGTCAGACCGAAGGGCACTGCCGCAAAGAACTGCGCCGCGCTGCTTTTGCCTTTCCAGTAGTAGGATGCGCCATGACCGAGCTGCGCTGTACCCCGGGAGACGGCATCGAATACTTCCAGCGCGCCTACCAGTTCGCCGGCACCGTAAACCTTGACCTCGATTCGACCATTGGAGAGCTTGCCGATCAGCTCCGCCAGATAATTTGCACCGGTTCCCAGCCCCGGAAAGTTTTTCGGCCAGGTCGTGACCATTTTCCACTTGTGTTCCGGTGCCGCCTGGGCGACCCCTGATACCAGAGTGCCCGCTGCCAGAGTAGCCGCACCCGCTCCTTGTAGGAATTGACGACGTTTCACAGAGCCTTCCCCGCTGTTTGCATTATTCGGATTTTTATTTGCAATTCAAAAAGGTAGCACGCACTTGCAGAAGCTGCAACGCGCTTTTCATCAGGCTTTCGTGCGCTATTGATAGCGCCAGCGGGCGCAGTTAGATAGGCTCGCTGTCACATTCATTGCTATAATTGCCGCCTTGCCAAGTACTTGTTCGAAAAGAGAAAAGCCTTGCACCCCCTCAACCTTCTGAAACAGATCGCAGATGCACACCCCAAGCTGCGCAAGTCCGAGCAGAAGGTGGCAGATTTCGTACTGGCAAAGCCCAGCGATGTCATTCACATGCGCATCGTCGACCTGGCAGCCCAGGCGAGTGTCAGTGAGCCGACGGTGGTGCGTTTTTGCCGAGCGCTCAACTACGATGGCTTTCAGGACTTCAAGCTGACACTGGCCCAGGGGCTGGCCAGCAATCCCAGCTTCGAGCAGTTCGCGTTGAATTCCACCGATACGGTGCACGAGTTCAAGCAGAAGATTTTCGACTCCATGATCGGCAACCTGATCAACATCCGCGAAGACCTGGACTCCGAAACCCTCGAGAGCGCCATTGATGCCCTGGTGAATGCCCCCCGGGTGGAGATCTACGGCTTTGGCGCCTCGGCACCGGTGTGCATGGATGCGCAGCACAAGTTGCACCGCCTCAAGATCCTGGCCGCGGCCTACTCCGACCCCCATATGCAGACCATCTCGGCTGTCACCCTGCGGACAGGCGATGTCGTGATTGCCGTCTCCCAGACCGGCCGTACCAAGGATCTGCTGCACAGCGTGCGCCTGGTGCGCGACACCGGTGCCACTGTCATCACCCTGTGCCCGGGCAACACCCCGCTGGCAGACCTGGCCACGATCGCCATCCATACCGACCTTGAAGAAGACAAGGATCTTAGCGCCCTGATGTCATCCCGCGTCATGCATCTGGTGGTGATTGATGTGCTGGCGGTGGGTGTGGCGATGAAGCTGGGCCCGGCCCTGCTCGACCACCTCAAGACCATCAAGCGCAGCCTGCGCAGCCTGCGTGTAAACGACAAGCGCCCCGCCTCATCCAGCCCTGAAGACTGACATAAACCTGTAACAGCGGCCCATTACTCTGCCTGAACTGTTTGAAAAACAGTCAAAGTTGCGATAAAACAGAATAACCCGTAGCGATTCCCGTGATGGAATGCAGCATCGCACACCCGTGGGAATCGCGTTTGAGGCAGTCTCTGAGCCAGTGACAGGCAACAGGCGCGTCACCGGTGGATGCAGAGACTCGAGCGACGAGGAGCTGTCATTATGCTGATACGCAAAGAGCAGGATCTAAACGCCATTCAAACCGAAGTCTTCGACGTTCTGATCGGATACAACGACGAAGAAAAGCAGGCACTGAAGAAACGCGCATCACGCCGGGCGCTGGAGGCCAGGCGAGCCATAGAGCGACACATGGAAGAGCGCAACCTGACACGCCACGTCGACACCAACGCCTGGCTGGAAGAAGCCTGAACCGGCCCCTCAACACAGGGCACAGAGCCCTGCAACCGCAGGGCTCTGCAGATTTTTCCCCCTTTACAGACTGCCGCTGTATCACCACCCTGATCTTGCTCCAGGCTCCAGGCTGATAGCTTACGGCTGACAGCTTGCACTTTACGGCTCCGGGTAAATCACGTTCAAAGGCACCGAGCGGCCGCCTTCCACCACCATCGCCGCATGCTCTCGCCGCAGCAGCCGGGGCTCCGAGACGCCACAACTGTGAGCAATAAGCTCAACCTCATGTACCAGATTGTCGTGGTAATGGCGTACGCGCTCTGCCTTGTCTGCCGGCACCAGGCCACGCTGCAGATCCGGATCGTGGGTCGTCACACCAGTCGGGCAGGTATTGCGGTTGCACTGCATGGCCTGGATACAACCGAGCGAAAACATGAAGCCGCGGGCACTGACTACAAAATCTGCCCCCATGCACAGTGCCGCCGCTACATCCGTGGGGTTGATCAGCTTGCCGGAGGCCACCAGCCGGACTCGTTCGCGCAGACCGTGCTCCAGCAACTTGTTGACCAGCACCGGCAGGCTCTCGCGCAACGGCAGGCCAACACTGTCCATCAGCGGCATCGGCGCCGCACCGGTGCCACCGTCGGCACTGTCCAGAGTGATAAAATCGGGGGCCGACTCGATGCCCCGGGCATGGATGGTCTGACAGAAGTCCTCCAGCCAGTGAGTCGATCCCAGCACCAGCTTGATGCCGCAGGGCTTGCCGGTAACGCTGCGCACATGCCCTATCATGTCCAGCAGGTCATCGATGGAGTCAATTTCCGGGTGACGATTGGGGCTGATGGAGGCCTGGCCCGCCGCAATACCACGAATGCTGGCCACTTCCGCACTCACTTTCTCGGCCGGCAACATGCCACCCTTGCCGGGCTTGGCGCCCTGGGACAACTTGATTTCAAACATGCGCACCTGGCGAATCTCGGCTTTCTCGCGCAGCTTTGCATCGGACAGCCCGCCCTCGGCATCGCGCACACCATACTTGGCGGTGCCGATCTGACAGACCAGATCGCAGCCACCTTCCAGATGATAGGGAGCAATGCCGCCTTCACCGGTATTCATCCAGCAGCCGGCCAGCTGGGCGCCGCGGGACAGTGCCTGCACGGCGGGTTTGGACAGGGCTCCGTAGCTCATGCCGGAGACATTAAACCAGGACGGCGCATCATAGGGTTCCTTGCAGTAAGGGCCGATACGCATCGATACCGAGCGGGTGCTCTCCTCGGACAGTTTTGGAAAGGGGCAATTCAGAAAGTAATAGGTACCGGGGGTACGCAGGTCGCGGGTCGAACCGAAGGCCACGGTGTTGTCGATATTTTTCGCCGCCCGATAAACCCAGGAACGCTGCGCACGGTTAAAGGGCATTTCCTCCCGGTCCATGGCGAAGAAATACTGGCGGAAGAATTCGCCCAGGTGCTCGAACAGGTAGCGAAAGCGCCCCACCAGCGGGTAGTTGCGGCGCAGACTGTGTTTGGTCTGATGTTTGTCGATCTGGTAGTAGGCCAGCGCCGCCAGGGCAATACCTGCCAGCACAACCAGCACCAGAATCCCGATTACCGCGATGAAATTGATCGCAAAACTCGTCACCGCATCGTTCATGCACTGTCCCCCGCCAGATTAGGCCTCCTATCCTACCCCTGCAGCGGCAAAGCTCAATGGTCCTGCACGCCGGACCGGGCACAGCCACCACCCGACCCTCCATTTCCATAACAATGCGAATGAAAAAAACCAAAAAAAGACCAAGAAACTTATGGGACTATTACCAGACCGTCGCAGGAACAACGACGGAGAAGGGAATCACTGCCTCAAACGTGAAAAGCCCGTCGCACCTGCATGCAACGGGCCTGGGCTGCGTGTCAGAGGAATCAGACCAGCTGCTTGAGCGCGATCTCGAACGCCGTGCTGGCGATACCG
>JBFGZM010000152.1:0-8342 GCA_041586815.1 Marinobacterium sp.
AGACTGCGGGGCGAGGCGGAGTAGCGGCTGATATAGTCGCGTTCGTAGTCGAGGTCACCGTCATACAGGTACGGAAAGGCACGAAACACGCTGATGCGCAGCCGCGCCAGATCCGCCACCCAGGGCCGGATACCGGCACCGTCAATGACCCTCAGCTGCACAGGCCCGGCCTGCGTAAATGTGCTTTGCATGGAATCGCTCCCCCTGGCGCTCAGGTACTCGTTTTCAACGGGTCCAACGATACCACAGGGTGCCGGGACCGAAAGACTTGCAGCTGTCAGCTGTCAGCTATCAGCTATCAGCTTATGGCTCATGGCTTGGGCTCTGCCCGTCTGCAGAACAATAAAAAGTAACAGCGCCAGCCGCCACTCTATGGCAGGATAATCAGAGCCTGTTGACAGCTGGAGGTGATATCCGCCGGCGCCAGCTGAGCCTATACTCAACTGACAGGACGTTAGATGGCTGGCAGCGATGCCAGGCCGCTGGGGAAGCATCAACAAGGGAGTGTGATGATGTCGCTAGATGGACCTTTATTCGATTTCATGCCTGAAACCGAACCGAGCACCGCGCTTGCGCAACAGCACTGGAAAGTCCTCAGTGTCGAAGACGACGCCGGCTATCAGGCCTCGCTGATTTTCGCACTGGAATCGCTTGAAGTCCTGGGGCGCAGCGTAGAGCTGTTGTCTGCATCTTCGGCATTCGAAGCCACCCAGATCATCGCCCACAATCCCGACATCAGCGTGATTCTGCTGGATGTGGTCATGGAGGACGATGAAGCGGGTTTGCGCCTGGTGGGCACCATTCGGGATGTTATCGGCAACGCCGAAGTACGCATCATACTGCTGACCGGCCAGCCCGGCATGGCACCGCGGGATGATGTCATGCAGCGCTACGATATCGACGATTACTGGTGCAAGTCCGAGCTGACCAACGACCACCTGCTGACCGTCATTACCTGCAACATCCGCACCTGGGATCACCTTACCCAGCTGACCCGGGCCCGCCAGGGGCTGCAGATGGTGATCGATGCCAGCGAGTCCATCAGCTCAAAGCGGGATATCGCCAGCTTCACCCATGCCGTGCTCGTCGAGATCGGCAATATCCTGGGCGTCGAGCAGGGCGGCATTCTCTGTACCCTGCTGCAAGCCCAGGGGCCGGTGGAAGAGGCGGCCATTCTGGCGGCGACGGACGATTTCAGGAAATTCGTTGGCCGTTCCCTGAGATCCCTGGAGTCCAGCGAGCTGCACGAGGCGTTCCAGCAGGCGGCCAACCGCCGTGAGCACTGCTTCGTGAACGGTTATTCACTGTTCTACTTCAGCAGTTCGGCCATCGACCAGCGGGAATACCTGGTGCTGATCAAGACGCAGCGCCCCCTGCTCAGCACCGAAATCAACCTGCTGCAGGTATTCAGTGAAAATGTCAGTACCGGGTTTACCAATGTCGCGCTCTACAACCGGCTCACCGAGCTGGCCTACAGCGACCCCCTGCTGGGCATCCCCAACCGGAACTGGTTGCTGCGCGAACTTGGCAACATGTCGCAGGCGGATCGCCAGCAGGCCGAACTGGTGGTACTGGAGATTGATGACTTCACCGATATCGGCATCGCCTTTGGCGAACCCTTCTGCAACGACCTGCTGTACTGTCTGTACCGCCAGCTGGTTGCGGCCCTGAGTCCCGACAGTGCCATCGCCCGCATCGACCGCAACAGCTTTGCCCTGCTGGCGACCGCCGAACAGCACCTGGATCAGGCGTTTTTCACCCGCTTTCTGAGCGAGCCCCTCATCATTGCCGATTCCGAGCACCGTATTGCCGCGACGGTCACTGTGGTGGCACTGAGCCTGCAGCACAACCGCAAGCCCGACCAGATTCTGCGCCTGGCCGAAAGCACCGTTGAAACCGCCCACAGGAAGAAGCTGGGCTACCTGGCCTACAGCCCCGACTTTGAACAGGATATCGCCAACCGCTATGCCCTGCTGAGCGAGCTGCGCAGTGCCCTGTCCGGGCAGCAGCTCACGCTGGAGCTGCAGCCCAAGGTACGACTGTCCGACGGCGCTCTGCTCGGGTTTGAAGCCCTGGCCCGCTGGAAACTCCCCAATGGCGAGCCGGTATCCCCCGGCGAGTTCATACCTCTGGCGGAAACCTCGGGCCTGATTGGCCAGCTGGACCAGTCGATTCTGCTGCAGGCCTGCCAGGCGCTGCACGAGCTCAAGGCCGCCGGTATCGAGGTGCCTATCGCCGTGAATGTGTCCTCACCGGAACTGGTACAGCCCCGGTTTTTCAACCGCATGCTGGCGCTGATCAAGGATGCCGGCATCAGGCCCGACCAGCTGGAACTCGAGATTACCGAAACCCAGGCGGTGGAGGATTACAGCCGCATCTCGCCCTATCTGCGCAAGCTGATCGCGCTGGGCATGGGGGTCAGTATCGACGACTTCGGTATCGGCTACTCCTCCCTGAGCCACGTCACGGACCTGGCCGCCACTACCCTCAAGATCGACAAGTCCTTTATCGACCGGCTGGGTCATTCCCGGGCTGACGAACAGGTGGTGGACATGATCCTGCGACTGGGCGAGTGCTTCGGTTTCCGCATTATTGCCGAGGGCATTGAAACCCGGGAACAGTGCAGGATCCTGCAGGACCGGGGCTGCGAACAGGGGCAGGGCTACCTCTTTGCGCGCCCCATGCCGTTGCCCCAGGCCATTGAGTGGGCCAGAGCGCAGACAGCATGACAGCGCCACTGATACTGCCAGAGGTGCAGCGCACCGCGGGCAATGACCGGCGCTTTACCGCCACGCTGATCGCAATGCTGTCTCTGCTGCTGATCCTGCTGTGCGCCGGCGGCAGCTTTGCCTATGTCGGACTCTTCGGGTTACAGCTGGATGCGCTGGAGTCGCGACAGAACGTGCGGGTCGAACGGGTCGTCTCGTCGTTCAGCCGCGAACTTGGTCATATCCGCAACCTGGCCAGCGTGCTGAAGAACAACCGGGCCGTGCAGCGGGCGCTGGCCGCAGGACAGCCAATTGACCAGGACGACCTCGCCGCCAGCTTCCTGCAGTTTGCCCAGGCCGTGCCGGCCATTTCCCAGGTACGCTGGCTTGATCTCGGCGGCCAGGAGCAGGTCCGCATCAACGTAAGTCAGGGACGGCCGTACCGGGTCGACGCGGCTGACCTGCAGAACAAGCAGCAACGCTATTACTTCCAGGAAGCGCTGCGCACCAGTCCCGGTCAGGTATACCTCTCCCGGCTGGACCTCAACCTGGAACATAACGTGATCGTGCGCCCCTTCGAGCCGAACCTGCGCGCCACCCTGCTGACCGGCAACGGCGACGGCCTGCACTCCGGCGTACTGGTCATCAACATCAACCTGGCGGCGTTTTTCCTGCAGCTCCGTGCTCTCAGTGACAGCCAGATGTCACTGGAACTGGTGGATGCACAGGGTTACTGGCTCCTCAGCCCCGAACGGACCCGCGAATGGGGCCTGCAACTGAGCCGGCGCGAGCTAAACCTGGCCAACCTTATGCCTGACCTCTGGGCGTCGCTCAGCGACCCGGTGGCCCACAGCAGCACGCTGCAGGATGGTCGGCTCTGGAGTTTTGCACAGCTGCGCTATGATCCGGATGGCAGCAACAACGACGCGCCCGATTATGCTTTCGTTCTGGTGGCGAGCGCACCCGGGGACATCGCCGCCATCCGCGCCCGCCTGCTGGGGTTCATCATCCCCTCGGGGCTGGTGGTGCTGCTGCTCGGGCTCGCCGCCCTGTACCGTATCCACCATGCCCACCGGGAACGAACAGGGCTCACCCATGCGCTGGAACAGGAACAGCAGCAACTGGTCGCAGCCTACTCCCGGCTTGAAGAATCCCATGGTCAGCTGCACCGGATGCAGGACGAGCTGGTGGAGTCGCGCCGGCTATCCTCACTGGGGCTGATGGTGGCTGGCGTCGCCCATGAGCTGAACACCCCGACCGGCGGCGCGCTGATGGCCATTTCCACCCTGCAGGCACAGCTGCACAAGCTGCAGGAGAGCCTCAATCAGGGCATGACCCGCTCGGCGCTGGAAAACTTCCTGAGTCACACCGACAGCGGTCTAACGCTGGCGGATCACAATCTGCGCCGCGCCGCCGACCTGATCCGCAGCTTCAAGCGCATGGCGGTGGATCGTAGCCACAGCGAGGTCACCCGGTTCGAACTGGCCGAGCTGACCCGCGACCTGACCCACTCCCTTAGCCATCACCTGAAAAAATCACCGGTCAATCTGAGCATGGAGATTCCCGCGTCGCTGCAGCTCACCAGCTATCCCGGCATTCTGTCGCAGGTGCTGCAAAACCTGATCGAAAATGCCCTCAGCCACGCCTTTGCCCCGGGCCGCAGCGGCCAGATTCGCGTGCTGGCCAGCCATCGCGATGACCGGCTGCTCCTGAGCGTGAATGATGATGGCCGGGGGATCGACCCCCGGGTGCGGGACGCCATCTTCGACCCCTTCGTCACCTCCGGCCGCGGCGAAGGCCATACCGGCCTTGGTCTGCACCTGGTGCATCAGTGGGTTTACCAGTTGCTCGAAGGCACGCTGAGCGTCGAGTCAGGCAGTACAGGCACGACCTTCAGCCTCGACATTCCGGTCGAGGTGAAAGGGGAAAGGAAGGAGCAAGGTGAAGGGTGAAAGCCCAGGCGCCGCAGCTGCGCTGCGGGTGTTGGAATTCGCTGCGCTCATGACCGACCTGCAAGGTCGTGCCATGCCGCCGTGCAGGGTGCTGATGAGCGCAGCGAATGCACTGTTTCAATCGTATCCGAAGCCGTAAGCCGTAAGCCGCAAGCTGACAGCTTTAAGCGTACGGCTGACAGCTCGGCTCCCGGAATGCGCTGGAGGCTCATTCCGGGCTACGCCGCTGCATTTACCGGAAGCTGAACTCGCCGGCTTCCACGTCCACCACGATTTCGTGGCCCGGGGGGTAGGCACCGGTGAGGATGTTCTGGGCCAGCGGGTTTTCGATCCAGCGCTGGATCGCCCGTTTCAGCGGTCGTGCGCCGTAGATCGGCTCGAAACCCACTTCGACCAGTTTGTCCAGGGCGGTGCCGGTCAGGGTGAGGCTCAGGTCCCGTTCGGCCAGGCGCTTGCGCAGGCGGTCGAGCTGAACCTCGGCGATACCGGCTACCTGCTCGCGGCGCAGGCTGTGGAATACCACCACCTCGTCGATACGGTTGATAACCTCGGGGCGGAAGTGGCTGCCCACGGCTTCCATGACGGCGGCCTGCATCAGGCTGTAGTCATCATCGTCGCTGAAGTTCTGGATCAGGTCGGAGCCCAGGTTCGAGGTCATCACCACGATGGTGTTGCGAAAATCCACAGTCCGGCCCTGGCCGTCGGTGAGACGGCCGTCTTCGAGCACCTGCAACAGGATATTGAAAACATCCGGGTGCGCCTTTTCGACCTCGTCAAGCAGCAGTACCGAGTAGGGTTTGCGACGCACGGCTTCGGTCAGGTAACCCCCTTCTTCATAACCGACATAGCCCGGAGGCGCGCCAATCAGACGGGCCACCGAGTGTTTTTCCATGAATTCGGACATGTCGATGCGCACCATGGCGTCATCGGTATCGAACAGGAAGTTGGCCAGGGTTTTGCACAGCTCGGTTTTGCCGACCCCGGTTGGGCCCAGGAACAGGAAGCTGCCATTGGGCCGGTTGGGGTCGGAGAGCCCGGCGCGGGAACGGCGCACCGCGTTGGCCACGGCCACGACTGCCTCGTTCTGGCCGATCACGCGCTGGTGCAGGGCGTCTTCCATGCGCAGCAGTTTTTCCCGTTCGCCTTCGAGCATCTTGCTGATGGGGATGCCGGTCCAGCGGGAAACCACCTCGGCCACTTCTTCCTCGGTGACCTTGTTGCGCAGCAGGGTGGGGGCCTTGGTTTCGGTCTGGTCGGCGCTGGCAATCTGTTTTTCCAGCTCCGGAATGCGGCCGTACTGCAGTTCTGACATGCGGCTCAGATCGCCGGCACGCCTGGCCTGTTCCATTTCCACCCGGGCCTGGTCGAGCTGCTCCTTGATATGCTGGGAGCCCTGCAGGTTGGCTTTTTCGGTTTTCCAGACTTCCTCGAAGTCGGCGTACTCCCGCTCGAGTTTGTCGATATTCTGCACCAGCTCCGCCAGGCGCTTGCGGGAGGCATCGTCGGTTTCCTTTTTCAGCGCCTCGCGTTCCATCTTCAGCTGGATCAGGCGCCGTTCCAGGCGATCCATGTCTTCGGGCTTGGAGTCCATTTCCATGCGGATGCGCGAGGCGGCTTCGTCGATCAGGTCGATGGCCTTGTCGGGCAGCTGACGGTCGGTGATGTAGCGCTGGCTCAGGCGTGCAGCGGCGATGATCGCCGAGTCGGTAATGTCGACGCTGTGGTGAATCTCGTAGCGTTCCTTCAGGCCGCGCAGAATGGCGATGGTGTCTTCTTCGCTGGGCTCGTCGACCAGTACCTTCTGGAAGCGCCGCTCGAGGGCGGCATCCTTTTCAACGTACTGGCGGTACTCATTGAGGGTGGTGGCCCCCACGCAGTGCAGCTCGCCCCGGGCCAGGGCGGGCTTGAGCATGTTGCCGGCATCCATGGCACCTTCGCCCTTGCCGGCGCCGACCATGGTATGCAGCTCGTCGATAAACAGGATGATTTGCCCTTCCTGCTTGGCCAGCTCGTTGAGCAGTGCCTTGAGGCGTTCCTCGAACTCGCCGCGGAACTTGGCACCGGCAATCAGGGCGCCCATGTCCAGTGACAGCACGCGCTTGTGCTTCAGACCCTCGGGCACTTCGCCATTGACGATACGCTGGGCCAGGCCCTCGGCGATGGCGGTCTTGCCGACGCCGGGCTCGCCGATAAGCACCGGATTGTTCTTGGTGCGACGCTGCAGTACCTGGATGGTACGGCGGATTTCCTCGTCGCGGCCGATGACCGGGTCCAGCTTGCCAGACTCGGCCCGTTCGGTCAGGTCGATGCAGTATTTGTCCAGCGCCTGGCGGGATTCCTCGGCATTGGGGTCCTGTACGCTTTCACCACCGCGCATCTGATTAATTGCCTCTTCCAGTTGGGGTTTGCTGATACCGGCTTCGCGCAGCAGTTTGCCGGCATCGCCCTTGTCGTCGAGCATGGCGAGCAGAATCAGCTCGCTGGCGATGTACTGATCGCCGCGCTGCTGTGCCAGCTTGTCGGTCAGGTTGAACAGCCGGGCCATGTTTTGCGACAGGCGGATTTCGCCATCAGGATTCTGTACCTGGGGCAGGCGTTCCAGTGCCTGGCCGAGCTTTTGTGTCAGGGTTTGCAGGTTGGCTCCGGCACGGGACAGCAGTGGCCGTATCGAACCGTCTCGTTGTTCGATGAAGGCTGCCAGCAGGTGCAGCGGTTCCATCATGTTGTGATCCCGGCCGACGGCGAGTGATTGGGCGTCGGCCAGGGCTTCCTGCAGCTTGGAGGTGAATTTGTCGGGGCGCATGTAGCCTCCTGAAGTCGGAATCAACCTGTTGTGGCTCTTTGTCAGCCAGTGGTTGATCTGTATATGGAGGCAAATCCACAGGGCTTCAAGGGGTAAGGGAAAAGCAGCTGTAAGCTATCAGCCGTAAGCCGTAAGCCGTAAGCCGTAAGCCGTAAGCCGTAAGCTTAAAGCTGACAGCTTACGGCTGAAAGCGTAAAGCTGCCGGTTTACCTGATCGGAATATCGAAGGCCGTATGGGGGTAGGGTTCATCGCGCAATGTGAAGTGCCACCACTCGTGGTGAAAGGGGATAAAGCCTGCGGCCGTCATCAGCTGTTGCAGCAGCAGGCGGTTGGCACGGGCCTGGGGCTTGAGGGTGTCGCAGTCGAGCCAGGACTCGGGGCCGAAAAAGTCAAAGATGGTGCCCATGTCCAGTTCCGTGGGCCGATCTTCGCTGTTGTTGATCGAGACGATGGTCAGGTCAACGGTGCTGCCGCGGCAGTGGCTGGAGCTTTTGCTCAGGTAGCCTTCGCTGAACAGCTCGGCCTTTTCCAGGCCGGGGTAATAGCGGGCCTTGAGTGCGGCTTCGCAGGGGCTGTCGCACCAGCGGATAAAGTGATCCACGGCGCGCTGGGGTCGGTAGGCATCGAAGATTTTCAGTCCCAGGTCGAAGCGCGCCAGGGCACGCTGCACGCCGACGAGCGCTGCGGCTGCGGGCTCTGTGAGCCAGGCCCGGTGAGCCTGGTAGCCATCCACCGGAGTGCCCATGAAGTTGTCAGCGCCATGGTACTTCATATCCAGCAGCAAACCGGGCAGCTGTTCCTGCAGGTCGACAAAAGGGTGGGCTGCGCTCACGGTGCTTTCCTTGGGTGCTTGCTGCTGACCATGGGTGTCCTGCGGG
>JBFGZM010000153.1:0-8340 GCA_041586815.1 Marinobacterium sp.
GCCACCGCCGCCGGCAGACCGATCAGCAGCACCATGCGCAGCGCCCAGTCCAGGGTATGGGCGAACTGGTCCAGCGATTTCTGGGCATGCTTGCGCGACAGCGCCGGCAGTATCACCGTGGCGATGGCAATGCCAAAAACCCCCAGCGGCAATTCGGACAGGCGATCCGAATAATACAGCCAGGATACGCTGCCGGCCTGCAGAAAGGAGGCCAGCACCGTATCCAGCAGCAGGTTCACCTGCGCCACCGAGACACCAAACAGCGCCGGCAGCATCAGGGTCATGATTTTTTTGACCCCCGGGTGGCTAAAGTCCACCACAGGCCCCGGCAACAGACGAATACGCCACAAAAAGGGCAACTGAAACGCCAGCTGTACAAATCCGGCCACCAGTACGCCCCAGGCCAGGGCGAAGATGGGGCGCTCAAACCACTCGCTGAACAACAGCGTTGCACCGATCAGGCACAGGTTCAGCAGCACCGGCGTAAAGGCCGGCACTGCAAAGCGTTCGTAGCTGTTAAGAATGGCACCGGCGAAGGCCGCCATGGAGATCAGCCCCAGGTAGGGGAAGGTAATGCGCAGCATCTCGGACGCGAGCTCATAGCGCTCGCTGTCGTGCAGATAGAAGCCGGGGGCGAAGATCGCCGTCAGCACCGGCGCCGCCACTACCGACAGCACCGTAATGCAGATCAGCACCGAACCCAGGCTGCCCGCCACACGCGCCACCAGCAGTTGCACGTCGAACAGGGATTGCTGTGTGCGGTACTCGGACAATACCGGCACAAAAGCCTGGGAAAAGGCGCCTTCGGCAAACAGCCGACGCAGGAAGTTGGGAATCTTGAAGGCGACAAAAAAAGCATCGGCACTGCCGGACGCCCCGAAATGACTCGCCACCACCACATCCCGCACCAGGCCGAGAATCCGCGAGAGCAATGTCATCAACCCGACCAGGCCGCTGGAGCGCAGCAGACTGACACTCTTTCTGGTTTCTTTACCCTCGTCTGCCACGATCCCTATCCCCAAGCTGCAACGCGCTGTACAATGCGCTGCATCTTACTGCGTCGCAGATAATATTTCCGCTACTTTATTGACAGTCTCGCGTCAAACAGGAATAATCTCGCGTCTTAATTTTCGGCGTTCACTGCCGATGATTTTCCAAACAACTTTGAAGGAGCCGGACTGTGGCAAATTCCGCAGGATCACGTAAACGCGCTCGCCAGTCGGAGAAGCGTCGCCAGCATAACGCTAGCCTGCGCTCCATGGTGCGTACTTACATCAAGAAAGTCGTCAAAGCGATCGATAGCGGCGACAAAGCTGCTGCTGAAGGCGCGTTCAAAACCGCCCAGCCGATCATGGACGGCTCTGTAAACAAGGGTCTGTTCAACAAGAACCAGATCGCTCGCACCAAGAGCCGCCTGAACGCACGCATCAAGGCACTGGCGTAACACCCAGCAGCCATATGATGCAGCAGGGCCCACAAAGCCCTGCCATTAAAAAAACCGGCCCTGGCCGGTTTTTTTTATGTCTGCATATATTCGCTTAACCCCTAACGCCGGCCCGATCAGGCCAGCGCCAGGTTATCGCGATGCACCAGTTCCACCTCACCCATATAGCCAAGCAAGGACTCGATCATCGAGCTGGGCTTGCCCATCAGCTTGCGCGCATCCTCGGCACCATAGTTTGCCAGACCTCGACCCACAATAACGCCCTGCTCGTCCTGCAGAATGACCATCTCGCCACGGGAAAATGCACCCGACAGATCCCGCACCCCTGCGGGCAACAAGCTCTTGCCGCGCTCGCGCAATGCCGCCACGGCGCCGGCATCCAGTACCAGCGCACCCCGCGCCTGCAGATGCCCGGCAATCCACTGCTTGCGGGCCGCCTCAGGACTGCGCTCCGGCACCAGGAGCGTACCGACGGATTCGCCCGCCTTAAGCCGGAGCAGCACGTCGGGCTCGCGGCCACTGGCAATCACCGTCACGGCACCACTGCGCGCCGCAAGCCTGGCGGCACGAACCTTGGTCGCCATGCCACCACGACCGAGCTTGCCACCACCACCGGCCATGGCAATCAGGGCATCGTCTTCCGCCCGCGCTTCGGAAACAAAAGCCGCATCCGGATTGGAGCGCGGATCAGACTCAAACAGCCCCAGCTGGTCGGTCAGCAGGATCAGGCCGTCCGCCTCGATCAGGTTAGCGACCAGCGCACCCAGGGTGTCGTTGTCACCAAAGCGAATCTCATCGGTAACAACGGTGTCGTTCTCGTTCACCACCGGGACGACACCCAGGCGAATCAGCTCACCCAGCGCCGCCCGCGCATTGAGGTAACGACGCCGGTTGGAGAGATCCTCATGGGTCAGCAGAATCTGCGCGGTATGGGTACCGTGGCGCTGAAAATTGGCCTCATAGGCCTGCACCAGCCCCATCTGACCAATCGCCGCCGCCGCCTGCAAGCGGTACATCTCGTGCGGCCTGTTCGACCAGCCCAGACGCGACATGCCCTCGGCAACCGCCCCCGACGACACCAGCAGAATCTCCATCCCCTGCGCGCGCAGGGCCGCCAGCTGATCCACCCAGCGCGATATCGCCGCCTGATCAAGCCCCTCGCCATCATTGGTCAGCAGCGCGCTGCCGATCTTCACGACCCAGCGCCCTGCCTTTTTCAGCCTGTTCCTACCCGTGGACACGCGTGAATCCTCTACATTGACCTATCGAACCCATTCGACATCAACGTCGAATTCATCATCATCAAAATCGTCCCAGTCATCATCGTCACCGGTACGGCGCGCACGAATGGCCGCACGCATGGACTCGACGCATTCACGCGCTTCAGCATCAATCTGCAGGCGTGTTTCGCGCTCGACATCCAGCAGGTCGGGATTTTCCTGAATCTCCAGCGCGCGCCGATCCAGAAACGCCTGAATATCCCTGACCAGAACCTGCACGCCCTCCTTGTTGATCGCCGAAATGCGATAAACAGGCCCTTCCCAGCCGAGCGCATCCACGACCGCCTGACAGCGCTCTTCCTGCTCCTCTTCAGGCACCAGATCGAGCTTGTTGAGCACCAGCCAGCGCGGTTGCGCCTCCAGCGTCGGGCTGAACTTCTCCAGCTCGGTCACCGCCACGCAGGCAGACTGGGCGGCACTCTGCTCATCCCAGGGCGCCATATCCACCAGATGCAGCAGGAGGCGGTTGCGCGCCAGATGGCGCAGGAATCGAATTCCCAGCCCAGTTCCCTCGGATGCACCCTCGATAATGCCCGGTATGTCGGCGATGACAAAGCTGCGATGACTTTCGGTACGCACCACCCCCAGGTTTGGCACCAGGGTCGTGAAGGGATAGTTCGCCACCTTCGGCTTGGCTGCGGACACGGAGCGAATAAAGGTCGACTTGCCCGCATTTGGCAAGCCCAGCAGCCCCACATCGGCCAGCACCTTAAGCTCGAGTTTCAGGTTGCGTGCTTCGCCCGGAGAACCATTACTGGTCTGGCGCGGCGCCCGATTGATCGAGCTCTTGTAGCGAATATTGCCCAGACCATGAAAACCCGCCTGGGCCACTTTCTCCACCTGCCCCTCAACCGTCAGATCCGCCAGCACCTCGCCAGTATCCTGATCGACCACCGTGGTTCCCACCGGCAGCTTCAGCACCAGGTCTTCACCCTTGGCACCGGTGCACTGACGGGTCATGCCATTCTGACCATTCTGCGCCTTGTAGTGGCGCGTAAAGCGAAAATCGATCAGCGTATTCAGACCACCATCCGCCTCAACGAACACCGAGCCACCATCACCGCCATCACCGCCGTCGGGGCCGCCTTTGGCGACATATTTCTCGCGCCGGAAACTCATGCAGCCGTTGCCACCCTTGCCGGCTTCCACCGAGATCAACGCTTCATCGACAAACTTCATCACAACCTCCCCGACGGGCCAGGATCCTGCACTGAATATAGCGCGAACCCGCGTCCCGAATAACCCCACTCACCGGCAGCAGACAGAGCCGGCGCAGAACACCCAACCACATGAAACCCGCAGCAAAAGCCACAGCAGATCCTGCAATCAAGGCGCTATTACGAGCGACGCAACCGCCGCTCTGCACATACAAATTCAGTAAATCACAGCCCATACGAAAAAAGCCCCGCACAGGCGGAGCTTTTTCGAACATCAAAACACGATTCAGGCAGGTACGATACTGATGTACTTGCGCTTGTTTTCGCCTTTGACTTCAAACTTGACTACGCCATCCGCTTTCGCGAACAGAGTGTGGTCCTTGCCCAGACCAACATTGGTGCCGGCATGGAACTTGGTGCCACGCTGACGCACCAGGATGTTGCCTGCAGCAACAACCTGACCACCGAAGCGCTTTACGCCAAGGCGTTTCGATTCTGAGTCGCGACCGTTACGAGTCGAGCCACCCGCTTTCTTATGAGCCATTTTCTATCTCCTGATCTGGGGTGCGTTAGGCACTGATGCCAGTGATCTTCACTTCAGTGAAAGACTGACGATGACCCTGACGTTTCATGTGGTGCTTACGACGCTTGAACTTCAGGATGGTTACTTTCTTGCCGCGACCGTGCTCAACAACTTCAGCGGTCACCTTGGCACCATCAACAACCGGCGCACCGATCTTGATGTCATCACCGGCGCCAACCAGCAGCACACGGTCAAATTCAACGCTGGAACCCAGCTCTGCCGGCAGCTTTTCGAGCCGAACAGTCTGTCCTTCCTGAACGCGGTACTGCTTACCACCGCTAACGATTACTGCGTACATTTCTCTCTCCAGGTCATGCTCATCCGGCTACTGTGAATAACAACCTACTTCTAAGGGCGAAACCCTATGATAGGGAGCAAATTTGGATGAGCTCAGGGCGGGGGATTCTATAGTAAAGCAAGGCCCAACTCAAGCCAGATTCAACCGAATTTGAGCCACTGCCGACCAGGCACTATCCGGCAGTCCGGGAATCCGCATCAGAGACCTTTCAGACCGGCACTTTCTTGACACCCTTGCAGGCACCCCCTAGCATGCGCGCTTACCATCCGTACAGTCGACGACCCTCCCCACATGCAGCCACATCAGCTAAATCCGGCGATAGAGCCGCAGTTCGAAGCCGTTAATGACTATATTCTCAACCATCTCGGCTCCACGGTGCCACTGGTCGAGAAGATTGGCCACTATATAGTGGAGAGTGGCGGCAAGCGCCTGCGCCCCCTGCTGGTGTTGCTGAGCGCCAACGCCTGCGGCTACAAGGGTCATCACCATGTACCGCTGGCGGCCATTGTCGAATTCATTCATACCGCCACCCTGCTGCACGATGACGTGGTCGACAATTCCGACCTGCGCCGCGGCAAGGACACCGCCAATGCGCGCTGGGGCAATGCACCGAGCGTACTGGTGGGCGACTTCCTGTACAGCCGCGCCTTTCAGGTGATGGTCGAGATCGGCAACATGGATATCATGCATGTCATTTCCAACGCCACCAACGTCATTGCCGAAGGCGAAGTCCTGCAGCTGCTGAACTGCAAGAACCCCGACACCACCGAAGACGCCTACATGCAGGTGATTATCGGCAAAACGGCCACCCTGTTTGAGGCGGCAACGGAAACCGGAGCCATTCTCGCCGGCGCCACCGCGACCGAGCGCGAAGCGCTGCGCCTGTACGGCCGCCATCTGGGCATCGCCTTCCAGCTGGTCGATGACATGATGGACTACCTCTCCAGCGCCGAGGAAATGGGCAAGAATGTCGGCGATGATCTGGCCGAGGGCAAGCCGACCCTGCCGCTGATCCAGGCCATGAAGGCCGGCACGGACGAAGAACGCCAGCTTGTTCGCCAGTGCATCCGCAAGGGCGGACTGGACGATCTGCAGCCGGTCCTCGATATCGTGCAGCGTACCGGGGCGATCGACTACACCCGCGATGCCGCACAACGCGCCGCTGCGCAGGCCTGCAAGGCACTCGAGGCCCTGCCCGCCAGCTCCTTCAAAGACACCCTGACGCAGCTGGCCAAGATGGCTGTCGACCGCACCCACTGATCATGCAACCGGGATCCGGCCACCCGTATAACGGGTGCCCCGGGGGTCCTGTCAGCGCCCACTGCCGGGCAACAACGGGCCCGCGACGATGCCCTCCCGGCAGAAACAAGCCCCAAACAGTGCTTCAGGGCGTCCGACCCGCTATAATCGGCGGATATTTTTAGCTGGAACCATAAGACTTTTCCTATGACAAAACCTTCTTCTTTTGATCGCGCAGCGTTGCTGAGCTGCGGCCACGGCGAAATGTTTGGTCCGGGCAATGCCCAGCTGCCGGTCGACAACATGCTGATGATGGACCGCGTTACCAATATCGCCTCTGAAGGCGGCCTGTACGGCAAGGGCGAAATCATTGCAGAACTGGATATCAACCCGGATCTCTGGTTCTTCCAGTGCCACTTCCCCGGCGACCCCGTCATGCCGGGCTGCCTGGGCCTGGACGCCATGTGGCAGCTGGTTGGCTTTTTCCTCGGCTGGCGCGGCAATCAGGGACGCGGACGCGCTCTGGGCTCAGGTGAAGTCAAATTCACCGGCCAGGTTCTGCCGACCGCCAAGAAAGTCACCTACCACATCCACCTCAAGCGCGTGATCGAGCGCAAACTCGTGATGGGTATCGCCGACGGCTCCGTGTTCGTGGACGGCCGCGAAATCTACACCGCCAAGGACCTGCGCGTCGGACTGTTCACCACCACCGACAACTTCTAATAACAGCCGTTCGGGGCTGTCGGCCACAGGCCTTAGCCCCACTCCATCCCGATAAAACCGAATTCAGGTAGCCTTCAGGGGCGCTTTATCGGACAATAGGCGGTCTATATATCCGCAAAGAACATTACCTTAGTGAAACACAAGAGGCCTCACATGCGTCGTGTCGTTGTTACAGGTATGGGGATCGTGTCCTGTCTGGGCACCGACAAGGATTCCGTCCTCAGCGCCCTCCAGGAAGGACGTTCCGGTATCAAATTCCAGGAAGAATACAAGGAACTCGGCTTTCGCAGCCAGGTTGCCGGCAGTATCGACCTTGACCTTGAATCCCTGATCGACCGCAAACTGTTGCGCTTTATGGGCAACGCCGCCGCCTATGCGTACCTGGCCATGGACCAGGCCGTGAAGGATTCCGGCCTGAGCGAAGATCAGGTATCCAACGTACGCACCGGCCTGATCGCCGGTTCCGGTGGCGCTTCATCCGCCGATATCGTTGAAACCGCGGACATTCTGCGCACCAAGGGCGTGCGTCGCGTCGGTCCTTACCGCGTGACCCGTACCATGGGCAGCACCGTGTCCGCCTGTCTGGCCACCCCCTTCAAGATCAAGGGCGTGAACTACTCCATCACCTCTGCCTGCGCCACCAGCGCGCACTGCATCGGTAACGCCATGGAGCAGATCCAGCTGGGCAAACAGGACGTGGTCTTTGCCGGTGGCGGTGAAGAGCTGCACTGGTCCCTGAGCGTCATGTTCGATGCCATGGGCGCACTGTCCAGCAAGTACAATGACACGCCGGAAAAAGCCTCCCGTGCCTACGACGCCAACCGTGACGGCTTCGTCATTTCTGGCGGCGCCGGCATGCTGGTACTGGAAGACCTCGAGCACGCCAAGGCCCGCGGCGCCAAGATCTACGCCGAACTGGTGGGCTATGGCGCGACGTCCGATGGCTACGACATGGTTGCTCCGTCCGGCGAAGGCGCCCTGCGCTGCATGCAGCAGGCCATGGCGACCGTTGATGGCCCGATTGACTACATCAACTCCCACGGCACTTCCACCCCGGCTGGTGATATCCAGGAACTGAAGGCCATGAAGATGGCGTTCGGCGACAAGATGCCTACCGTCAGCTCCACCAAGTCGCTGACCGGCCACTCGCTGGGCGCCACCGGTGTACAGGAAGCGATTTACTGCCTGCTGATGCAGGAAAACAACTTCGTCTGCGCCTCGGCCAACATCGAACAGCTCGACCCGGAAGCCGAAGGCCTGCCGATCGCTACCTCGCGTATCGACAATGCCAACCTGGAGCGCGTGATGTCCAACAGCTTCGGCTTTGGCGGCACCAACTCCACCCTGGTGTTCGAAAAGTACAACGGCTGAGCTTAAGCCTGCCCACTGGCTGAATTGCCAGCCACAAAAAAGCCGCTTTTTAGCGGCTTTTTTTGTGCTTTAAACCGACTCGATATGACTGTCGGCAAAGACACTCAGGCGCCGATACGCACCTGTACCGTGCCCGCATCGACAACGCCAACCTGGAGCGCGTGATGTCCAACAGCTTCGGCTTTGGCGGCACCAACTCCACCCTGGTGTTCGAAAAGTACAACGGCTGAGCTTAAGCCTGCCCA
>JBFGZM010000154.1:0-8328 GCA_041586815.1 Marinobacterium sp.
CAACTGGACACGCCCTGTGTTTTGATCGACGAAGCCATCCTGGATGCCAATATCCACGGTTTTCAGGCCTATTGCGATGGGCGGGGGCTGAGTGTGCGCCCTCACATCAAGACCCACAAGCTGCCCTGGGTGGCGCGCAAGCAGCTGGATGCCGGTGCAATCGGCATTACCTGCCAGAAAGTGGGCGAAGCCGAGGTTTTCGCGCAGGCAGGTTTTGATGACATCCTGATCAGCTACAACATCATCGGACAGGCCAAGCTGGCGCGGTTGCTGGCGCTGGCCACTGCGGTGCGCTCGCTGGCGGTGGTGGCGGACAGCGAAGCGGTGCTGCAGGGACTTTCAGCGACCTTCGCGGGCACGGGTAAAACACTCGACGTGCTGGTGGAGTGCGATACCGGTGCCGGCCGCTGTGGCGTGCAAAGTCCGGAGCAGGCCACGCAGCTTGCGGCTCGGGTCGCGGATCTGCCGGGGCTGCGCCTGCGCGGCCTGATGACCTACCCGGCGGCGTATAGCGAAGCCGCGGTGCAACAGTGGTTTAGCCGCGCGGCTGCGCTGTGCGAGCAGCAAGGTCTCGCGCTCGAGGTGTTCAGCAGTGGCGGTACTCCCAGCATGTGGCACGCCCACGAGGCGCCTGTCGTCAATGAATACCGTATCGGCACCTATGTGTATCAGGATCGTTCACAGGTGGCCGCCGGAGCCTGCAATGAGGCGGATTGCGCACTGACGGTGCTCACTACCGTGGTCAGTGTACCGGTGCCGGGCCGGGTCATTGTGGATGCGGGCAGCAAGGCGCTGACGTCGGATCTGGTAGGGCAGGACGGCTATGGTCAGGTGGTGGGTTATCCACAGGCGCGGGTGAGCGGTTTGAGCGAGGAGCATGGCGTGCTGGATTTCTCTAGCTGCCCGCAGATTCCCGGGGTGGGTGAACGGCTGCAGATCATTCCGAACCATGCCTGCCCGGTATCCAACCTGTTTGACCAGGTGCATTTCTGCCGTAACGGCGAATTCCGTCGTACCGAGGCGGTGCTGGCACGGGGCAAGGTGGCTTGAGGAGCATCAGGTGAACAAGGCTTACGATATTATTGCACTCGGTGAAACGCTGCTGCGCCTGACGCCGCCGGATCTTCAGCGGCTGGATCAGAGCGCCGGCTTTGAGGTGCAGGTTGGCGGCTGCGAGTCGAATACCCTGAGCGCCATGGCGCGCCTGGGATTAAGCTGTGCCTGGCTTTCTCGTCTGCCGGAAAATGAACTGGGTGACCGGGTACGGCAGACACTGCGCCAGCACAATGTCGATGTGCAGCATGTCTGTTCCGGGGGCGATGACCGCCTGGGACTGTATTTTTACGAGCCAGGGCGCGCGCCCCACCGCAGCCAGGTGATCTACGATCGTGCCGATTCGGCCATGGCCCGCATGCAGCCGGCGGATTTGCCCACTGCGCTGTTCCAGTCGGGTCGGGCACGCCTGTTTCATACTTCGGGCATTACCCTGGGTCTGTCGGAATCGGCCTGTGCCACGGCGCAGCAGGCGCTGCAGCTTGCCCGGGCGGCCGGCATACCCTGCAGCCTGGATATCAACTACCGGCAACGGTTGTGGACGGTACAGCAGGCGCGCCAGTGCCTTGAACCCCTGCTGGGGCAACTGGATCTGATACTGGTGGCAGAACGCGACATTCAGACACTCTGGCCGCAAGCCTGGCATGCCAGCTCCCCCGAGGCGACGCTGCGCTGTTTCCAGCGCTGGGCGCCGAACAGTCTGCTGGTCATGACGCGCGGTGGTAACGGTGCGGCTCTGCTGACACCGGCGGGTGAACTGCATCAGGTGGATGTGTTTTCGTCCCAGGAGGTAGAGCGCCTGGGTGGTGGGGATGCCTTTGCCGCCGGTTTTCTCAGTGCCTGGCTCGATGGCCAGGATTATTCGCAGGCTCTGCGCCAGGGGGCCGCGGTGGCGGCCTTCAAGTATGCCACGCCAGGCGATATCGCCTGGATCAATCGCCGTCAGCTCGAATGCTTGCTGGCGGACCCGGCGGCGACAGAGCTGTGCCGCTAGCCCGGTCGTGACTGTTTGATGCTGTCGCCCGATGGTCAGCGTAGCCAGGTCCGGAATGCCGGGCTCTGCTGGAGTGTATTGAGGCTGATACTGTAGCTGTCGTCATCCTCGGTATGGCGCAGGCGCATCAGCTGATAGCCGTTGTCGGGGCTGAACCAGATGAGAGTCTGCTGGCTTGCGTCATTATCCTGCTTGCTCAGGCGCAGAGCTTCAAGAGGCTGCCCGCCCAGTGTCAGTCTGTCCCGGCCCTCGATGTTAAAGCGGTAGTCCTTGAGCTTGCTGCGGCTCACAAAGCGGTAGCGGTACTCACCACTCTGGCGGGCCAGATCCTGCTGCAGTTTCAGCTGATACAGCAGCGGATCGAGAGTGCCGGGGCTAATGCCGATGGTGCGCTGCCCTTTCTTGTCGGCATAGGTCACGCTGTTGCCGGCGGCATTGAAGCGCAGCTCGTATTTGCGCGATATTCCCAGCACGGACTGATTGTAACGGTACAGCTCCGGTGCCCAGCGCCCGCTGGCATCGCGTCTGAAGGTGCTGCTTTCCTCGATACGCGCGATGGCGCCCTTGGCGCGGGACTCAAACACAAAGCGGTCGTTGCCCAGGGGCTTGAGGGTACGCACCAGCGCCAGATCAAACCCCTTGTACTGGGCACTGTACTGGGTATTCAACAGTGGCTCGGCAGCCTGGGCGCTGCCGGCGCAGAGCAGAGTGAACAGAAGCAGGGCTGGGGCAAGGCGGTTGAGCATCCGATCGGTCCTCCAAGACTGTTTGTGTCAGCTATACCTCAAAACCAGTGTACGGCAAATGAATGTCAGCAGGTTTTCAGTCTGCTTTCACCGAGTGTGCCTAGACTGGCTGCACGGGTGAAGGCAAACAATTCCTCATGAGGTAAAAACGATGAACAAACAGCGTTTTCTTTCTGCCGGGATGCGAAGCGGACTGTTCGCGCTGGCACTGTCAGCATCTTGGACGGCGCAGGCTGAAGAGCCCCTGGTGATTACCCTCACCCAGACGGGCTGTCAGTTCGTTGAAAGCGAGAATGGTGTGGATCATGGCTTCAGCACCAGCAGCATGGCGGACTGTGAAGCCATTAACGCGGAGTCCGGCGAAGAGCGCCTGGCGAGCGCCAAGGTGCTGGAACTTGAGCCGGGGCGCTATATTTTCAGAGTCAGCAATGAAAATGTGCCCTATGACCTGGGGTTCTGGCTGCGTGGGGCCACCCTGGTGGATCGGGCGCTGTTACCCAGTGTATCCGGTGGCGGTTTGGCCATGGGAACAAGCCGTGACTACGAAATTGAACTCAAGCCCGGTGAATATCACTATTCGTGCCCGCTGAACCCGACACTCGACTACAAACTGATCGTAAAGGGCTAGGAGGATACTGTTGGAGTCTGTGCAGTAGAAGTATCGCTTATATGCCAAAACTGTCTATAGAAAGCGTGAAGGCGCTGCTATAGTTCTGCGTGAGTGTTGAGACGAACACTGGCACTCACGACTGAGGTAGCAAAGATCCTCTCTCGATAATGGCAAAACCTGAGTAATCAGGTGACGCAAAGTTACGGATCCATGAATGGATGGCCGGACTGCCGAAAGGGAGTGATACATCACGAGCCCGGGCTCGGGGGTCTTTCGAACACTGTTTGAGGGCGTTCCGGACGCGGGCTTCGTGCTTTGTACGGCTACTGACTGATACAGCAGTAGCCAGGCATGCGTTGATGCAGTGCGCCGAGGCACATGTCTGCAAAAGGCCGATTACAAACGCTGGAGAAAGGCGCAGGGAAAGACGGCGGTTTTGCTGGAGAAACCGATTACCGTCTGCGTGATGGCGACAGGGACGTTGCAGTTTGTATTTGATGCACGTTAACTCGTATCTTGTTTTGTACTTTCACCAGCAGCCAGATAGCACTCCCTTCCTTCATTGATACCACGCCTGACCATACGAGCTTTAGTTCAGCCACTCTCGTTGATGTGCGAGGCATATTATCCACAGGTCTGACGCCTTGCGGGGGAGTTCGATTTTCCCGGGAGACTGTGCAGCATGGCTGTCTCAATGGTAGGCTGCGCGCTCACTGATTGATACGGATGTCGAATGCCCATGGCGGATTTGCTCGGCTGGCAGTATGCCCTGATTGGGCTGATATTTGTCTGGAGCGGCTTCGTGCGCTCGGGCCTGGGGTTTGGTGGCGCGGTGCTGTCGCTGCCGTTTCTGCTGCTGATTCTGGATGAGCCTCTGGTGTTCCTGCCGCTGATTGCAGTGCACTTGCTGGTATTTTCCAGCCTGATCGCATTGCAGGGTTACCGTCGCAGTCGGCGTGAACCCGTGGCTGCCGGCAGCATTGACTGGGCCTATCTGAAAAGCTCCCTGAAAATCATGATCATTCCCAAGCTGGTGGGCGTTTTCGGCCTGCTGACGCTGCCGGGGGATATCATGACCAGCATTATCTTTGCCATTGTCATTGTCTATGCCACAGGCTATGTGCTGGACCGGCCCTTTCGCAGCAACAATCCTTACCTGGACAAGCTGTTCCTGATGCTGGGTGGCTATGTCAGTGGAACCTCCCTGATTGGCGCGCCCCTGATCGTGGCTGTGTACGGCACTCACGTGGCCAAATACCAGCTGCGCGATACGCTGTTTGTGCTCTGGTTCATTCTGGTGCTCATCAAGGTGACTTCCTTCCTGATTGCCGGGGTCGATCTGCAGCTTATTCACCATCTTTGGCTACTGCCCTGCGCCTTTGTCGGTCATCTGATCGGCGAGCGTTTTCACCGCACACTGCTGAAATCCGAGACGCCGCTGTTTTTTCGCGTGCTGGGCGCGGTGCTGATTCTGGTGAGCCTGATCGGAATGGCACGGACTTTTGGTCTGCTATAGCCTGTTCGCCGGGGTCGATCTGCAGCTGATTCATCACCTTTTCCCCGTGCTGGGCGCGGTGCTGATTCTGGTCAGTCTGATGGGCACGGCCCGGGTTTTTGGACGGTTGCCACAACGTTAAAACATCATGTCGGCGGGTAGCGCCTTTTTGATAATGCGCCGGGCGTTGGGGATATCGTTGTCCTGTGCCCGGCGCATTGCAGAGGCTTCGCCCATGCCCTGATCACGCCAGCGCTGGATCAGGCGGGCTTCCAGCTCGACGATCGGTACATCCAGCCGGATTGACAGATCCCAGTGATTCTTTAATTGCGACCAGGGCTCTTCGTCGAACAGCAGATAATTGCCTTCCAGAATAACAATGCGGTGTTCCGGTCCCACCCGGGCGGCGCCGGCGATGGCGATATCGCGACGGCGATCAAACAGCGGTACAAAGACTTCAGACTCTGTGCCCAGGCGCCTTACCAGCTGAACAAAGCCACCTGCATCGAAGGTCTCAGGGGCTCCCTTGCGGGCCTGCAGTCCGCGTTCCTGCAGGATTTTGTTGTCCAGGTGGAAGCCATCCATGGGCACCAGTGCCGGGAGCTGACCACAGGTCTTCAGCGCTGCAGTCAGTCGTTCGGCCAGGGTTGACTTGCCCGATGCCGGTGCACCGGCCAAAGCAATCAGGTTGCGACGGTCCCCGGTTGGCAAGTCGAGAATCCGGTTGATCAGGGGGCTCAGGTCAGCTGCAGTCATGGTCGGCATGCGTTGGCCACATCAGATGTACGTAGCGATACAGGTGCAGGGTCTCAGGTTTTGAGCGACAAGCCGGCGCTGTCATACCGTGCTGTTATGAGGCCAGGGGAAAATGGTGTCCGAGCCTCCAGTATCATGGATGATGCGCACTCTTTATATATTGGGCAGGTCGCGCCAGGCTTCCAGCACCGCCTTGAAATCGTCGAGTCCGCAACCGGCCTGCAGTTCGTCATCGTAATAATTCAGCTCGGCGAGGTCTTCATCGTCGAAAGACGCATCAAGAATGTGTGCCCGTACCCGGGCTTCTTCCCGTGTCAGCCAGAGTGTGTACTCGGCGCCGGCGAGTTCGAATTCGTGCCGGTGTTTGTGCTGCAGCGCGTCAATGGTCAGGAGCAGGGCGTCGAGCTTTGGTCGGTCGTGTCCCAGCTCTTCGCTCAGCCAGCGGCCGAAGGCTTCATGGCCCATGGAGAATTCCGCAAAATAGCGACCGATATCGTCGCGACCGAAGGTGTATTCCACTGGTGTTCTCTGTGCTGATCGAAAAACGCCATAGTACCCTTTTTGGCACAGGGCGGGCCAATGGCAACAGGGGGCGTTCTCCATCGAGGCTGAACTGCACTAGAATTCAGGGCAAGGTGGACAGCAGGGCTGGCCGACAATTACGGTACGGGGGCAATAGATGAATACGCAGGAAGAGGTGGAGTTCTATTGTCCTTACTGTGGCGAGCGTATCAGCGTGCTGGTGGATTGCAGTGAGGCAGAGCAGCAGTATGTGGAGGACTGCCAGGTGTGTTGCAGTCCCATGATACTGAATATCCAGGTGGATGAATCTGGTCTGCCACTGCTGGAGGCCTCCCAGGAGAACGAATAGTCAGCCTCAGCAGGCTTTGCCAATCCGCTGCAGCACCCGTTCGAACAGTTCCAGGTGCTGTTCGAGAAAGGGCTCGGCCTGCAATGTCAGCAGCTGAGCACCGCAGTCTTCAATCGCACCGATCAGCATCAGGTTGTCGGCCATGTCGAAGCGCTCGATCTCCATGCCTTCTGCATCCCGTCCGTTGCCGGTTTCCGCACTTGCCTGGTTCTCTGCGACCCTGTCGGCATACAGGCGTCCATCCAGGCTGTAACCCCACACGGGCTTGCCCAGGCCTGTCATGAAACCCAGCTCAAATGCGGTACCCGCATCCAGACTCGGGCCCCGAAAAGGTGTCATGTTGGCAATCAGCAAGTCAGCCTGGTGCATCAGGCTGATATTGGCGCGGTAGATGGCCATGCCGGCCCTGCGGGGTGAAAGACCCTCCAGTGCCAGTGCTGTATCGAGAGGAAACAGGCCCTCAAAACCGTAACGTGCGCACAGCTCGACCTTGGCGGCGCCGGCATCACGCGCATTGGGCCAGAAGACGTCGGGACCTGCGATATAAATCTTTTGTACAGACATGGCGGGAAGACCGAAGGAGATGCTGGATCGTTATAATGCCGTTTTTGGTCGGCAGATGCATTCAGATGATACGGCCACGAGCGCGCCTGTGGGCAGGGCTGTTGGAGCGGCTGTTAGACGTCGTCGACAGGGTAACAAAGCTTGAGCCGACATCTTAGCCGGCCAGCATCCAGGGATTCTTGCGAGCGGCCTTGGCGGTGGCACGCTGCACCGGACTCATGTCGGCATAACCATGGTCTGCTCCGCGCTTGGCGGCAGGCTTGGGGGCCTGCAGTCGTGTCTTGAGTCTGAAGAGTCGCAGTAGCCGAATCAGTGTGCTGGTTATCATGTCGTTGCCTCTGTGGCTGAATCGGAGCAATTCAATTTTGCGGTGGAGCCTTTCGTCTTTGTGTAGCTGCTACGCCGCTCACTTGGATTGGGATCACCGCTTGACTAAAAAAGCTGGCGCATTTTGCGTATTTATAGCGCGGCATTCTGAAACGTCGCTGAATCGCCGGGGCGTTGTTGCCCAGCCTGGTGGGCTGGGCGCGGGGAGCTTATAGCTCCCATTGGGCAAAGCGCTGGCGTAACTGCAGCAGGCGCGCGCGGATGCGGCCACCGCCGGACTCCAGTACGGAGGCGATAAGAATTGCCAGCACGCCAAGTGCTGCAAGACTGAGCCAGCCACCGAGGTCAAATACTCTGAGCAGCGCAAACAGCTGATAGGCCAGGCTCAGTGCCGCCAGCAGCAGTCCGGTGCTGAAAAGGGCAAGCTGCCGACAGTGGCGACCAATCAGGGCTAGCGAAGTACCGATAGCCAGGCACAGCAGTGACGCGCCCAAGGTGCCAAACAGCAGGATGTTGCCAAGCAGGCCCAGGCTTAGGCTCAGCATGGCCAGTACCCGGTAGAGTGCGGGGGCCATCTCTGCCCGGCGCGATACATCGTACAAAAGGCCAGCGCAGATCAGGGCACCAACCGGCAGCATCAGTGAATCTGCAATCATCCGCTCCAGCAGAATGACCACACCGATGCCGATCATTGGGGCCAGCAGGCTGCTGCCGACTTCCAGAAGACCGCGCACAATTGACTGTCCGGGGAGCAGCAGAGCCAACTGGCGGGCGGCCAGGAACAGCATCAGCAAGCTGCCGGTAGACAGGAAGGCATCAGTGTCATAGAGCCAGAGGCTGCGGCCTGCCATTACGGCCAGTGGCAGGTACAGCAGCGCGCGGGCTATCAGGCCGTCGGGAGTGCGGGCGGCC
>JBFGZM010000155.1:0-8322 GCA_041586815.1 Marinobacterium sp.
AGGTAGTTTTGCCGCTCGGTATACTGCTGTTCAGTGCGCAACGCGGACAAAGCCATGCGTTGCCCACCGGCGGTTGTGAGGCCCAGTGACTGGGCTGTGGCCAGCAGGCTTTTGGCCTTGAGGGTCCGCAGTGGCTGATTTTCCAGCGTCAGCAGCATTTCGAAGCTGCCGGGATCCCCCTGGCGCGCACAGCGCCCGGCCAGCTGACGGTCGACCCGCGCCGATTCGTAGTGTTCGGTCAGGATCACATGCAGGCCACCGGCCTGCTCCACCACCGGATCCAGCTTGATATCAGTGCCCCGGCCCGCCATGTGCGTGGCCAGGGTGATACGCCCGGGCTCTGCCGCCCGGGCCACGATCCGGGCCTCACCCTGATCCTGTTTGGCACTGAGCACCTGATGCTCGATGCCGGCCCGGCGCAGGTAGTCACTGCCACACTCGGAACTGGCCACCGACCGGGTGCCGATCAGTACCGCCCGGCCCTCGGTGACAAGCTGCTGACAACGCTCGATAACGGCGGCCCAACGCTGCGCATCGGTGGCAAACACCCGTGCAGGCCAGGTCTCGCGCCTTGATGGCTTGTGAGTGGGCACCGGCGTAACCGCCAGACCATAAACACGCCACAGCTCCCTGCGCACTTCCCAGGCGGTGCCGGTCATGCCACACAGATGCAGGTAGCGGCGAAAGAAATTCTGATAGCTGATGCGGGCCAGAGTAACGCGCTGCTGCGTCAGCTCGCATTCCTCCTTGAGTTCCACCATCTGGTGCAGGCCCCGCTCCCAGGATCGCCCCTCCATCACCCGCCCACTGAGCGGATCTATCAGTTCGATCTTGCCTTCGCGTACCAGATAGTCCTCGTCCGCCCGATAGATCAGACGTGCCAGCAAGGCCTTGTGGACGATTTCCTCACGCCGGATGGCACCACGAAACAGCGGCCCAAGACCGGTGCTGAGCCTGCGCAGGTTGTCACAGCCCTGCTCGGTGAGATCCACGCTGCGCCGGTCCGTATCCAGATTAAAGTCGGTGCCCTCGGTCAGCTGGAACGACAGCTGATAGCCGGTTTCGATAAACTGCTGCTCTTCGGCGTTGCCCTGATTGCCGGAGATAATCAGCGGCGTGCGGGACTCGTCGATCAGCACGCTGTCGACCTCGTCCACCAGCGCAAAATGCAGCCCGCGCAGCTGTAGCTGTTTCTCCAGTCGGGTGCTTTTCAGCGATTCCACCTGCAACCGCAGCGGGTGCGTCTGGGGCATTTTCATGCGATCACGCAGGTAATCGAACACCAGCTCCTTGCCGGTGACATAGACGATATCGCAGGCATAGGCCTGGCGGCGCTGCACGGAGGTTGCAGTATGCGTGATGAGCCCCAGGCTCAGGCCAAAGCGCCGATACAATGGCTGCATCTCCATGGCATCGCGTTCGGTCAGGTAGTCATTCACAGTGATTACATGTACCGGCAAGCCGGCCAGGGCCGCGGTGATCACCGGCAATACCGCAGTAAGGGTCTTGCCCTCACCGGTTTTCATCTCGGCCGCGCGCCCCTGCAGCAGGATCCAGCCACCGACCAGCTGACTGTCAAAGTGGCGCATGCCCAGGGTGCGCCCCGACAGCTCGCGGATAATGGCGAACAGCTGCGCGACCGGAGCATCGTCAAAGCCTGTGACGCGCAGGCGCTCGCCCAGCAGGCGGGCCTGCTCTATCAGACTGTCGTCGTCCTCGGTATCAGCACGGCGGGCACAGAGTGCTACCTGGCGCACAAAACGCTGCTGGCGCCCGTGCAGCCGCCTGGGGCTCTGTTCCAGCAGCCCCTGCATGCGCTGACCCAGGCGCTGCAGCCAGCCAGACTGCGGGCGCACGCGCTCCGGCCTATGGCGGTAATCTGCCGGCGGATGAGAGGCGCAACTCACCTAAAACTCCAGCTCGCGCAGCAGCACGCGGCGCAGATTGCGGTAAATGCGAAAGCCAATGGCCTCGGGCGTGTGCTCAAAGCGCACATAAACGCGCTCACCTATTTTCTGAATCGGCAGCTTTTCCACGCCGACATCAAACAGAAAGACGGTGTCGAAGGCCTCTGGCTGATCCTGGTTGCCAGGATCAAGCGCAAACTCGCCACCGCCTGTGACCGACAGCGCAGGGCTCGGCAGTATCTTCTGGGCGCTGGGCACCTCGGCCAGCATGCGGGCCGGCAGTGTGTGCTCAACCTGTTCAGACAAGCGCACACTCACCCCCTGGAGGTCGTTGCGAATGGACTCGACATCATCCTGCCCCACCGCCACCCGCACGCGGTAATCGCCGGGCTGCAGCAAATACCCCATCAGGGTGCCGCGCGGTATCAGGCGCCCCTGCGGATCGACCGGCAACGCCAGCTGAAAGGCCCCCTGGGCACGGCTGCGCAGCGTCAGATCACGCTGTTCATCGGCATAGCGCGCCAGAGTCGCCCGGGCCTGGGTAATTTCCTCCAGTATCATGCCAGCTTCATTGCGCCGCTCATCGGCGATGGCGGTTTGGTAGAGCACCATCAGCTCCTTGAGCCGTCCCACCGCCTGAGCGAGATCCGCCTCCAGCTGCGGATTGTCACTGACAAAGAGCACCTGGCCGGCATCCACCAACTGGCCCGAGACAACTTCAATCTGCTGCAGGAAACCGTTGCTGCGGGCCTGGACCTGGGCCTCCTCCGGCGCCCAGAAGATACCCTGGGCGATCGTCATTTTGGGCACGGGCAGCACAAACAGCAGTGCAAACAACAGGCCGCCGAGCCCCAGGGTAACAGCCGCAATGCGGCCTCTTTTATGTGACACGCTTCGATCCATGGTCAGATACTTGAGGATGCCCAGCAGGGGTTTGCCGAACATGTTGTAGAGCGACAGCATGGCCAGCAGGATGCCGATAAAAAACAGCTCGCTGGCCACAAAGAGCACGATGGTAAGGGTAATGAATACCCGGTACACAAAGCTCGCCAGGGCATAGCAGAACAGCCACCAGGCCTCCCTGCGACTGTAAGCCGGCGACGTCTCGTCGCCCAGCCCCAGCAGGTAACGTTTGCACAGCCAGGCGACCTGACGGGTGCTGCGCGCCCCCAGGTTCGGTATCTCGAGCCAGTCTCCCAGCACATAGTAGGCATCAAAACGCAGCAGCGGATTACCGTTAAACAGCACCGTCGAGACGCCGGCGATCAGCAGCGTATTGAACGCCAGGCTGCGCACCACACCGGGTTCGGCATGGACCCAGACCCACATGGCCAAAGCCGCAATCGAAGCCTCCACCATAATGCCCGCCGCCGCCACCAGCATGCGCTGATATTTGCTGCGAAAGGACGCCGAAGATGATGCATCCACATAGGGGATGGGCATGAAAATCAGGAACATCACCCCCATCTCGTGCACCTCGCCGCCCCAGCGCTTGACCGCATAGGCATGGCCGAACTCGTGCACCAGCTTGACCACCGGGTAGGCCAGCCAGATCAGAAACAGGTTTTCCGCCGCCAGCACCCGGTCGGCCAGGTTTTCGGTCAGCTGCGGCCAGTGGTAGGCCGCCTGACTCAGCGCCCAGCCTATACAGAACAGCCACAGCAGCGCGGTCACCGGATTGAACAGCCAGCGGCTCAGGCCCGCACTGCGGTTGAGAAAGGGTTCCGGATCCAGAAGTGGAATCTTGATCGCCAGGGGCGACTTGAAGATGGCCAGCAGGCGGTTCTGCTGGTCACGCCGGCGGCGCTCGCTAAGCTCACCGATATCGGGGGTCACATCGGTCTGGATAACATCCACCCGATACAGCTGCGACAGCAGCCGGATCACCTCATCCTGAGAGGGCATGTCATCGCCGAGCTGCTCACCGGCGCTGTGCCACAGGTCATCCAGGGTGCGGCGGCCATTCATCAGGCCAATAAGGCAATAAGCTTCTGGGGTAAAGCGGTGGTAGCGCCCGCTGGCATCGTCCTGCACCACATACCAGACATCGCCGCGATAGACATGGCGATTGATCTCGATGTGGGAGCGCAGCCGCGGTTTGAGCTGCGCAACCCGGTGCCAGGAGGCACTGAAAAGCGACTCTGCCACCTCAGGGCCACCAGGCCCAGAGCTTGAGGCGCACCCACTGCTGCAGCGGGTAAGTCCAGATCCAGATCAGCTTGCGCTCATCCACCTCCACCTTGCCAACGCCCTCCATGCCGGGGCGCAGCTCGGGCAAGGGAGCCTGCAGTGCCGCCTCGACCCGGAAGAAGTTGCCACCATCGCGCGCCTCGGTCACCGGCGTCACCTGGCTCACATCGAAATCAAATGCCGTTTCTGGCAGTGCATTGAGCACCAGCCGCCCCTGCAGGCCTTCACGCATATCCGCCATGCGGTGTTCATCGACCCACAGAATGACCCGGTAGCTGTCCAGCGGCGCCACTTCAAACAGTACCTCGCCCTGTTCCACCGCACTGCCCAGGCGCTGACTCAGATCCCCGCTGACCACCAGACCATCAAAGGGCGCCCGCAGACGCGTGCGGGACAACTTGCTGATCACCAGATCCAGCTCGGCCCGGTTCTGTTCCAGCTGGGCCTGTACCACCTTGGCTTCGGAGCGGTCGCGATTGGCCACCGCCTCCTCGTACTGGCGCTGCAGCTTGGCCTGTTCGCTGATAAAACCGAGCTTTTCCAGTGTCAGGTCGCGGTCATCCAGCCGGCTCATTTCCTGCTCAGCCGTCACCCGCTCCCCCGCCTTGACGGCGGCGGTATCCAGATAGCCCTCGAAGGGCGCAACGATGGCGCGGCGCACCGAGCCTTCCAGCACGCTGTCCGCGGCCACGCGATAAGTGCCTGTGGCCAGGCTGAAAAACACCACCAGGGCGATCAGCAGCAACAGGCTGAGCTTGCGCCCGGGATAGCCCTTGCCGAACAGGCGCTTGAACTGGGTAAGGCAGGCCGATCCCAGCTGTTGATACCAGCGCCGGTCCTGCCCGTGCTTGTTCTTGAGGGCCTCGCCCGACAGCGCCACTATGCTGCGGATACGATCCACCTCGTCCTCCAGGAAGGGCCTGTCGGCTTCGCGTTCCAGCGTCACGGCGCCAAAATAGTCCTCACCCGAATGCAACGGCACCGTCAGCAGGCGGGCATTGCCATAGCTGAGAGAAAACTGCATATGCTCGCGTTGCACCAGCATGCCGCTGTCGCCGCTGCCGGGGTAGTTGATATGGCCGCGCTGCAGCACCGCTTCATCCATGACGCCACTCAGGCGCCGGATCAGGTTCATCTTCTTGCCAAACTGGGCGCTGTGGGACAACGCGCTGATCTGCACCTGGGCCCCCTTGCAGAGGCCGAAGCTGACGCGATCGCAGCCATAGGCGCTGGCCAGTTCATTAACGAAGGTCATGGACGCAGCATTGAAATCCGGCTCCGCCAGCACGGCCCCCAGCAGATCCACCGCCCCCGACAGGCGCTCAAACTGCAGGCTCTGCTCCTGCCCGCGGTGACGACGCAGCATCAGCTCGATCCAGGCGCTGCCCCACTGCACCTGTTCCATCACCGCCGGCAGGCGCGCACTGGGCACGCGCAGCGACAAGGCCACCACGCCCACCAGCTCACCGTCAAGGCGCACCGGAAAGGCCACGCCAAAGGCACCGCTGCCAAGGGAGTGCACCAGGCCCGAGGCCTCTTCGATGCCTTCCTCTATCAGGGCGGTAAAGTCGGCATCGGGCTGGGACTTTTCAGGCCAGATGGCGGTGGGCTGAAAGCCTGCTTCACCGCTGTCCAGCACCAGAGCGGCCAGATCAACATTGCCGATGCGGGTGCAGATTAATGCCAGCCAGTGCTGGCAGTACTCTTCATGGCTGGCGGCGGCGCTGAACTGAACCCAGGCCTGGCGCAGGCCGTCCTGGGCGGTATCGGAATCTGTTTGCATCAATGGGGTAAATTAACCAGAGAGGGCAGGACGAAAACAGCCCTGAACGGACAGTATCCGCCAGGGCCTTGCGTGTAACAGTAAAGCCTTAGTGGCTGGGCTGAGTCTCAGCCTCGGTTGCCGCCGGTACTGCAGCGGTTTCACCCACTTCGCCAAAGCGTTCTTCGTACTGGGCCAGCACATTGTTCAGCAGGGCTGCCATGCGCTTGGCGGCAAAGGGGTTAAGGATGATGCGATCCGACAGTTCGATGGACAGTTCTTTCTGCTGTGCATTCCAGGCCTGGTTCAGGCCGAACAGCAGGGTAATTTCTTCCCGGGTGCTGGAGACATTACACACATTGGCATAGGTACTTTTCATGCGAGAGTCATCCCACTTGATGGTGGGTGCTGCAACTTTCTGCTTGGGCTTGTCCATGTTTCTTCCTTAAATTGATCAGTGTGTACGGATATTGCTGGCGGCCTGTTCCCAGTCAATGGTGGCAGCCGGTTTAATCTCGTCATCGCCAACGAAGCACTGTTTGGCCTCATCCCAGTGCATCAGATTACGCTGTTTGTGCCGCAGCGACTCAAAGCTCTGGCGTGCAAGCTTCACAGTACCAGATCGCTCCCCGCTTGCCAGCTTCCATCCGGCCAAACCGGCAATGGCCGCTGCGGCACCGGCAACAGTACCGTCACCCGATTGTTCCCCATCCTGCACTTCGGTCGGTGCTGCTTCTGCGGGTGGGGTTTCAAGCGGCATGTCCTCCACCTCGGGCGAAGTCGCGGTTGAATCGTCCGCGGAGCCCTGCACCTCTTCAGCGGGCTCAGCTTGCGGGTCTGTCTCAGGCGCACAGGCCATCGGCTGGCCCAGCTCGTCGTAGCACTCGTCTTCAGGGATGTCACCGCTCTCACCGTCGCTGTTACCTGCGCCACCCGCAGTGCCCGTCGAGGCACTGCTGTGGTGCCGCGGTTCACTGTCGGTACTGAACAGGCGCTTGCTGCCATCGGCGATAAGGCCGCTATCATCACTGTCATCCGCGTCCGTTTCCGGCGCATACACCTGACCTTCTTCCGCGTCGACGTACAGGGTGAACTGGGTGCTGGCCAGCAGATCAAGGCTGCCCTGAGCGAGTCGTGTGACGAAGAGTATCTTGCCGGTATCAGTCTGGGACAGATCCTTCTCGATATAGGCATATTCACCGGCCAGCACGTCCTCGGACAGGGAGGCAAAGAACAAATCATTGCCAAAGCCGCCGAGAAGGATGTCGTTGTCCGCTCCACCATCGAGCTCGTCATCGCCACCGATAAACAATTCGGTGGTTTCGGCTATATGGAGCACGCCTTCGACATAGGTGGCGCGACCGCCGTCACCGGACAGGAAGTCGTTGTCGGCATCACCGAACAGGAAGTCACCGCCGCCGCCGCCGATCAGGACATCATCACCGTCGCCGCCGTGGATTTCGTCATCACCGCCGATGTCCGATGAGACGCTGTCCAGCTGATCCAGCGTCAGCGGGTCCGTGTCGTTGCTGTTGTACAGCGCCACACCCAGATCCCCCACCACGGCATCATTGCCGGCACCGGCCTCGATCAGATCAGCCCCCAGGCCACCAAAGATCAGATCCCGGCCCGCACCGCTGATCAGGATGTCGTTGCCGGAGGTGTCCAGACTGACATCGGTGGTCAGATAGCGATCCGCCAGACCGTTGATGTATTCGGCACGGCCGTTGTCGCCGAAGATCACATCGTCGCCGTCGGCGGTTTCAATGCGATCGTTGCCCACACTGCCGAAGGCCAGGTTGTTACCGCCCAGCGCCGTAATGAAGTCCGCGCCGCCCAGGGTGCTGAGCTCGCTGACCACCAGCACGCGCTGATCGCCAGCCAGGTTTAGCTGCACCGTGCCGTTGTCCCCCAGCAATATGCTGTTGCCCACACCGGTATCGATGGTATCGCCGTGGGTACCGCCCATGATGATGTGATCACCATGACCACTGTCGATATCATCGATACCGCCGGTGCTGGCATCCACATCGATGCTTTCCAGGCGATTGAGTACGCCCGCCTGGTAAGTCAGCAGGCCATTGTCGCCAAAGATCATCGCCTTGCCATTGCCGCTGCTGATCGTATCGCCGCCACGCCCACCGATGACCGTTTTTACGCCATCCCCCAGATGGATAATGTCAGCGCCCCCCAGGGTCAGCTGATCGCTGGTCATGCTGACAAGCTGGCCTGACGCAAAATTCAGGGTGCCCAGATCGCCAATCACATAATCGGTACCGGTGGTGGTGGTGATCTCGTCACCGCCAGCACCACCGAAGATCCAGTTGTTGCTGTCACTGAGGCTGATGCGGTCTGCCGCCGCATCGGCGATATGCAGCGTGGTGGCGCCGAGCGCCAAGCCTGCCAGGTAGGTCACCAGGGCATGGTCACCGAACACCAGGTTATTGCCGCCAGCATCGGTGA
>JBFGZM010000156.1:0-8318 GCA_041586815.1 Marinobacterium sp.
CTGACCTCGGCCGAAGCCGGTGGCCTGTCGGTACGCTGGATTGCACCGGACGAGTGGCTGGTGATCCTGCCGGGCCTGGAAGCCTTCGATCTTGAAAACCGCTTGCGCGAGGCGATGAGCGGGCATATCGCCATCGTCAATGTCAGCGGTGGCCAGACCGTACTGGAACTGTCTGGCCCCGATGCTCGCACGGTGCTGAAGAAGTCTACGCCCTACGACGTGCATGACCGCAACTTCCCGGTGGGCAAGGTCGTCACCACAGTCTTTGCCAAGAGCCAGGCGGTGATCCGTCGCACCGGCGAGCAAAGCTGGGAGCTGGTGATTCGACGCAGCTTTGCAGACTATCTGTGGTTGTGGTTGCAGGACGCTTGCGCCGAGTTTGGGCTGGTCGTTAAAGACTAGGTTTAAGGTGCAAGGGTAAAGGGGCAAGGGTAAAGGCAAGGATCTAACGCCTGAGCCTCTAAGTTACAACCGCAGGTCGGACGCATTCGTTGTTCGGCCTGCGGCTAATGAGGACATGATATGTCAGCAAAACAGAAGCCGTGGATCTTCACGGCACACTGCCCGAGCCGCCTGGGTACCGTGGATGTGGTAACCCGGTTCATGGCCGAAACCGGCAACTACGTGCTGGAAATGCAGTCCTTTGACGACCGCGAACTGGACCGTTTCTGCATCCGGGTGGAATTTCGCCCCCAGGATGACAACTTCAGCGAAGCGGCTTTCAATGACGCTTTTGCCGAGCGGGCCGCGGGCTTTGATATGGAATGGCAGTTGCGCACACCGGCGCACAAGCCGCGGGTGGCGATTCTGGTGTCCAAGTATGACCATTGCCTCAATGATCTGCTGTACCGCTTCCGTACCGGTCAGCTGAACATCGAGATCCCGGTGATTATTTCCAACCACCCGGACCTTGAATCCCTCGCGCAGTGGCACGGCATACCCTACCACCACCTGCCCATCACGCCGGATACGAAGGCGGAGCAGGAGGCTGAGGTCTGGAAGCTGATTCAGCAGTACGATACCGAGCTGGTAGTACTGGCGCGCTACATGCAAGTGCTGTCACCGGAGCTGTGTCGCAAGCTGGATGGCTGGGCCATTAACATCCACCATTCGCTGCTGCCGGGCTTCAAGGGTGCCAAGCCCTATCACCAGGCCTGGGCGAAGGGCGTCAAGCTGGTGGGTGCTACGGCACACTACGTTAATAACGATCTGGACGAAGGGCCGATCATCACCCAGGGCATTCAGCCGGTGGATCATGCCCAGTATCCGGAGGATCTGGTGGAAAAGGGTCAGGATATTGAACGCGTCACGCTGTTCAAGGCCATTCGTTACCACATCGAAAAACGTGTCTTTGTACTGGGGCAGCGCACCGTGGTCTTTTCCGACTAGGCGCAGCTGCTCCGGATACACCCCTCACCCCGGGCCTGGCAACCGCTCTTAGAGCTCCCCCAAAAAACTGTCAGGTCTGGGGCCCTCATTTGACCCCCGCATCAGTGATAGGCCCCGCCGTTGCCTATGGTGCCTGTTTGGCCTTCCAGGCCCGGACCTGCTCCTGCGCCAGGGCGATTTCGTCGAGACTGAGCTTGCTGGTCAGGCGTTCCAGCGCCGGATGCTCGGCGCCGCTGGATTTGGCGATACTGAACCACTGATAGGCGCGCATATCATCCTGCGTTACACCGCGGCCCTCGAGGTACATCAGCCCCAGTTGTGTCTGGGCACTGGCAAACCCCTGGTCGGCAGCGATCTGATACCAGTGCATGGCGCTGCGTTCATTTCGTGCTACGCCCTGACCTTTTTCGTACATCAATCCCAGGTTGAATTGCGCATTGACGTGCCCAAGTTCCGCTGCGCGGCGGTACCAGATTGCCGCCGCCGGCAGGTTCTTCGGGATGCCACGACCGGCGTAATATTTGCCAGCCAGGTGATACTGGGCGTACATGTGATCCTGCTCTGCTGCCTGGCGATACAACTCGGTGGCAGTATCGTGATTTTGCCCCACACCATCCCCGCGTTCATACATGCCCGCCAGAATGAACTGGGCCCGGCTGTTTCCTCTTTCCGCCACGGGGGTGAACCAGCGGACAGCAGTAACCGGATCCCGGGGGACCCCCAGGCCTTCGGAATAAATCAGCCCCAGGTTGTATTGGGCGGCGTAGTCGCCCCGTTCAGCCAGGGGCGTAAAGTGCGCCAGCGCCAGGGCGTAGTCGCCGTGTTCGTAGGCATTGAAGCCAGTCATGAAATCGGCCACGGGTTCTGCAGCAAGCGTCGGCGTGCTTAAGAGCAGGGCGGTACTGAGGCTGGCGCTGATCGCCGTCGCGGCAAGCGCGCGCAGGCCGGTGCGCTTCGTTGGGGCACAGAAAGAGGCTGTGTATGCGGTGGGCCGGTTAGGCATGGCGGGAATCCCTTGTTGACGGCGAACAGGTGCAATAAGAATCGGAGCGAATATCTTAAAAATAGCAAATCCGGCCGCGGCTGCGAAAGAAACTGGTTGGCTGATTCGTTATCTGTATCTGCAGTGCCGCACCTAGGAGCCCGCTTCGAACTGCGCGAATACCTCGGCGCCGGTCAGATTCCTCGTCGGGTTGGCAAAGTCATAGTAGGCCGGTTTTTCATCGATGAATACCTGGTGATCCAGTACCAGATCCTCGCCATCGCCAAAGATTCCCACGGGCACGAAGTACTGTTGAGTGTCGATCAGGCGATAAAACAGGTGGCTGCCACAGACGGTGCAAAACCCGCGCTCGGCCCAGTCGGATGAGCGGAACAGGCCGATGAATTCGTTTCCCGCAAGGGTCACGTCGGTACCGCAGTCGGTGGCCATGAAGGGGCCGCCGCCCCAGCGCCGGCACTGGCTGCAGTGGCAGGCGCCAGCATGAAGGCTTATCTGCCCTGCGCTGATAGAGGTTTTTCCACATAAACAATGGCCATGGGCAGGCTGGGTATCCGGCATTTTTCCGTGCTCTTGCTGTTAAGGTTTTGAAGACCGAATCAACTATAGCAGCGATTGGGCGGGTTACTGCCTGGAGACAGGCAGCGGCCCTAGCGGCCGCGATTCTGCCGGGCCTGGCTCGGCGACTGGCCAAAATAGTCACGGTAACAGTGGCTGAAGTGGGTGGTGCTGACGAAGCCGCAGGCCACTGTAATGGCCGCAATGGTCTCGTTTGTCTGCAGCAGCAGACGCCGGGCGCGGGTGATACGCAGTTCCAGATAGTATTTGGAGGGCGTGCTGTCGATGTAGCGGTGGAACAGGCGTTCAATCTGGCGCCGCGACAGGTTTACCAGGCCCGCCAGTTCCTCCATTCCCAGGGGTTCCTCGATATTGGCTTCCATGAGCTGCAATACCGCCTGCAGAGGCTCCGGCAGTGTCGGGTCAATGGAAGTACAGGGCATCGGGCGTTCGGGAGTTTCGCCGATCTTGTCGCAGCTGAGAATTTCCTCGATGCCGCGCACTACTTCGTTGCCGTAGTGCTGCCCGATTACCGCCAGCATCATGCTGAGCGCGCTGCTGGCACCGGCGCAGGAGACCCTTTCGCGGTCCAGTACATAGGGGTGGCTTGAGAGCGTTACCCGGGGGCAGGTTTCCTGCAGACCATCGCGGCTTTCGGGATGGACGGTGCATTCATAGCCATCCATCAGGCCGGCCTGTGCCAGCACGTAGCTGCCGTTCCAGAGGCCTCCGAGTATCAGACCGTGCTGGTCGGCACTGCGCAGTTGCTCCTGCAATGCCTTTTCCGGCTGCAGGTTGCAGCGCAGCCCGCCACAGACAAACAGCATGTCCAGCGTGTCCGGGTTCAATGACTGCAGGGCGCCGTCCACGGAAATCTCGATCCCCAGATCACTGCGGATGGCGTTCCCATCCAGGCTCAGGGTACGAAAGCTGTAGAGCGGCGTGCTGCTGAGCAAATTGGCGGTGACAATGGCATCCACGGCGGCAGTAAAGGCCATCATGGAAAAGTGTTCGCGCAACACAAAGCCGATACGAATGGCGGGCGTGCAGCTGGACTCACTGTCCTTGAGGTAGGCCTGGTTGCTGCGTTTGAAACGGCTGTCGAAAGTACGCTGGCGATGCTGGTTTGTCATGGAGTGGGCCGCTAACTGGTCATCAAGAAACCGGGCAATCAGTATATCGCAAAGGTGCTGAGTGGTCAGGCTGCTGGAAACATAACCACCGGCCCGGTGTTATGGCCCGCTGTCCTGAACCACTGGCAGTCAATGTTGTAACTGTTGATATGGGCTTCCGGGTAGTCGATGGCGGTGCGGTTCAGATGCATCATCTTGCGCTTGAGCTTCTTGTCACCGGGCTTCAGGTCGCGTTTCTTCGACTGATCAATCACAAAGCCGAGTTACGCCCGGAAGTCTTCTGGCTGACGCCGGCAGTCTTTGCATGGGCGCCGAGGGATGGGTGGCGCCATTGTCTTTGCTGGGCCATGCTTTCTTTTCTACAGGACGGCTGGCGGATATGGCTGCCTCCTTGACCATGACGGGATTGTAAAGGTGATGTGATGGAGCATAAGCCTGCGGTATCGGCCGAGCCAAAACAGTCGAGCGAGGAAATGGACGTCCACCGCTCCATTGTGCTCTGGCTGTTTTTCGCGACCCTGGTCATTGCCACTTTGGCCGGCGGCGCGCTGCTTTACTCTGACTGGACGGGGGACGAGCTGCTGTCCATTCTGCCGGTGGTCATACTGGCCGGGGTGCTGGGGAGTTTTGTCAGTGCGCTGAACCGGATTTATTCGACCAAGGATATTTTTCCGATCACGAGTTACTCCGTGTTTCTGCGTGGCACCAGTACCTATCTGATTGCCTACTCGTCGATTCCGGCGCTGGTGGGCGCCATATCATCCACAATTCTCTACGTTGTGTTCGCTTCCGAAATTGTTGTTGGCCCTTTTTTCCCGGGGTTTTCCTGCAAGCTGGGGGACGGTAACTGTATTGAATTTCAGCAGTTCCTGACATCCTGGAGTCCTACGAATGCCCAGGACCATGCAAAGGCGATAGTCTGGGGCTTCGTTGCAGGCTTCAGCGAACGCTTCGTGCCGGACATTCTTAATCGTGTTACCCGCGAGAGCGAGACCTGAGCCTTTGCCCTCACAGCCGGGACCCTGTTGTTCAGCAGCTTTCAGTGAGGGTTAATGGAAGCGCCTGCCTAATATCGGTTCCCAAGGTGACCGACAACAGGCCCGGGCCCATGACCATTGCTGCCTTTACCCGCGAGTTCCTGCTGTTTGGCGTCAAGCAGGCCTATGCCTGCATGTTTGGCGGCTACCTGCTGGCAATCATGATCCTCACTCAGTACTGGTATCCGCTGGACTCCCTGCATCGTTATGACTTTATCTTTCTCGCCGCCGTGGCGTTCCAGCTGTTTCTGCTGGTTTTCCGCTTTGAAACCCTGCGTGAAGCCCTGGTAATTGTCGTATTTCACCTGGTGGCAACCGTGATGGAGGTTTTCAAGACTTCGGACTCCATCGGCTCCTGGGTCTATCCCGAGGAGTACCTGTTTGGCATCGGCAATGTGCCGCTGTTTGCGGGTTTCATGTACAGTGCCGTGGGCAGCTATCTGACCCGCGTGTGGAAAATTTTCGAGTTCCGCTACTCTGTTTATCCCAGCCAGAAGCTGACGTTGCTGCTGGTCGTCCTGATTTATGCCAACTTCTTCACGCACCACTACATGGTTGATCTGAGGTGGGTGCTGCTGTCTGCTACCGTGTTGCTGTTCTGGCGCACGCAGGTTTATTTTCGTGTGCACCGTGATTATCGCGCAATGCCATTGCTGCTGGGCTGGCTTCTGGTGGCGCTCTTCATCTGGCTGGCGGAAAATGTCGCGACCTACGTCAATATCTGGATCTACCCCAACCAGACACAGGAGTGGCGTCTGGTGCCGCTGGCCAAGTTGTCGTCCTGGTACCTGCTGATGTTGCTCAGCTTTGTGCTGGTGACCACGATCAACCGGGTGGAGCTGACCGCCGCGCGGCGCTGAATCTGGCGCTGGCCTATACTTTTCCCAGCGCTTGGCTTAGCCCCTCTGGGGATGACTTGGTGGCAGCAGGCAAACTGAGAAAGGGAGCTTTCCCATGGCAGATCACGGCATTACCTATCGTTCGGGCTACAAGTATCAGCTGGCCGAGGAATACAGCCTGAAGATTTCCATCAAGCCCGATGCGCCGATCGATTCTGCGTTTATCGCCCTCGATCCCCAGGGCAATTTGCGGGTGAAGGCCGGCTATGCCTGGGATGGCACCTCGGGACCGGTGATCGACACGCCCAGCAACCTGCGGGCGTCCCTGGTGCACGACGCGCTCTACCAGTTAATGCGCGAGAAAAGCCTCAGTGCCAAGGCGCACAAGGAAAAGGCCGACAAGCTGTTCAAGAAGCTGGTAAAGGAAGATGGTGTTCCCGCGCCGGTGGCTCAGGTCTATTATGAAGCCCTGAAAAAGCTTGGCAGGCCAGCGACCAGGCCTGAAAACGCCAAGCCACTCAAGCACGCTCCCGAGTGATCTTTATTTGAATGTTCGGACATTAGCCGCGCCAGAGGTTCTCAGGCGTGGCTTTTGGTGTTGCCCTCAGCGACCTCCCTCAGGTTGTCTTCACACCTGTACGTTGTTCAGATACCTCGCTTGCCAGTAGAATCGCTGTCTTTGTGATCATTACGGAGCATTGCGCATGGGCAGAGCCTATCAGAACCGCAAAGAGTCGATGGCCAAGACATCTGACATGAAGGCCAAGGTGTACAGCCGCTATGGTCGCGAGATCTATGTCTCCGCCAAGTCGGGCGGGACTGATCCCGCCGGCAATCTGACGTTGCGCAGTCTGATCGAGCGGGCCAAGAAGGATCAGGTGCCGAGTCACGTTATCGACAAGGCGCTAGAAAAGGCCAAAGGGGGGGCAGGCGAGGACTATGCGGCGGCGCGCTACGAAGGTTACGGTCCCGGTGGCAGCATGGCCATTATCGAATGCCTGACCGACAACCCCAACCGCACCTTTGGCGATGTGCGCCAGGCCTTCACCAAGACCAAGAGCAAGATCGGCACGCCGGGCAGCGTCAGCCACATGTTTGACCACGCGGCCATTTTCGTTTTCGCCCACGATGATGAAGAGGCGGTGCTCGAAGCTTTGATGGAAGCCGATGTGGATGTAACGGACATCGAGAATGAGGACGGCAAGATCACGGTATTCGCCCCCAATACCGATTACTTCAAGGCCAAAACGGCCCTGCTGGATCGCTGTGGCGAACTGGACTTCGATGTGGATGAAATCCAGTTTATCCCCCACGCCTTTACCGAGGTAACGGGTGATGATATCGCCCTGTTCGAGAAATTCATGAGCATGCTCAACGATCTGGATGATGTTCAGCAGGTTTACCACAACGTAGAAAACGCCTAGGTCGCTGGCGCTCGTAGCTCAGTACAGGAAGACTCCCCTGCCACAGCGAGGGAGCCTTTGGCCGTTCCGATACCTGACCTGGCTACCGGCAGGGGCCTGGATTCTTTTGTCAGGTAAGCGATCGAAAACGACTGGAAAAACAAAAAGCCCCGCCGGGCTAAACCCGGCGAGGCTTTTTGTTTGCTTTTAGTAAAGGCTATTCACAGGGGGCAGAGCTCAGGCGAAGCGCGGTGGTTTGACTCACCACGCCCTGCCTCTAGCCTTTTCACGAATCACGAATCACGAATCACGAATCACGAATCACGAATCACGAATCACGAATCACGAATCACGAATCACGAATCCACACCTTTCACCTTTCACCTTTCACCTTGTGCCTGCTCTCAGGCAGCCACAGTACCGTGCGGGTCGATGACGTACTTCTTCGCCGCGCCGCCGTCGAACTCGGCGTAGCCGTTGGGCGCCTGATCCAGGGTAATCACTTCCACGTTCACGGCGTCAGCAATCTTCACCTTGTTGAACAGGATGGCCTGCATCAGCGGGCGGTGGTACTTCATCACCGGGCACTGGCCGGTGTGGAAGCTGTGGGACTTGGCCCAGCCGAGGCCAAAACGCATGCTCAGGGCTCCCTGCTTGGCGGCGTCGTCCACGGCACCGGGATCTTCGGTGACGTACAGACCGGGGATACCGATCTGGCCGCCGGCGCGGGTCAGGCTCATGGCGGAGTTCAGCACCGTGGCCGGCGCTTCCTTGCCGTGGTTGCAGCCACAGGCGTGGGCCTCAAAGCCAACGCAGTCAACGAAGGCATCGACTTCACGCTCGCCAAGGATAGCCTCGATCTTGTCGGCCATGTCGCCTTCCTGGGTCAGATCGATGGTTTCGCAGCCAAAGCTGCGCGCCTGGGCCAGACGGTCTTCCACCATGTCACCGACGATCAC